>JBBQIU010000586.1:0-3364 GCA_038325245.1 Verrucomicrobiota bacterium | reverse complement strand
CTCTTAATCTTAATCCTAATCCTAATCTTAATCCTCCCCTTCACTGAGAGGGCAGCCCGACGGCGGGTGCCCGATTGGGATTAGGATTAGGATTAGGATTGGGAAGAGACGCGGTTCTTCTGCAATCTCCGGACCCACCGCTTCCAGCCACGTTTCACCCAGGAAACTGGCGCCAACCAGCGCCCCCCGCTACGGTCGCTGCCGCATGGCCTCTTCCGGCTACACGATCCGGCGCGCCACTCTCGACGACCTGGAGTCCCTTCGCGGCCTCTGGCGAGAGTCGCGGCTGCCTGAGTACGAGCTGGATAAGCGCTTCACCGAGTTCCAAATCGCCGTCGATTCCCACGATTGGATCCTCGCCGCCGTCGGCCTGCGCTTCGCCAACCACCACGGCGAGGTCCACAGCCTCGCCATCCGCCGTGCCGACCAGGAAGCCGAGCTCCGGGACGCCCTCTGGGAACGCGTGCTCCACCTCGCCCACCAGCAAGGCATCCACCGCCTCTGGACACGCCTGCCGGGTGAGTTCTGGACACTCAGCGGCTTCACCACCGCCTGGGCCGCCGTCCTCAAGGAACTCCCCGCCACCCTCGGCGCCCCGGCCGACACCTGGCGCACCCTCAAACTCCGCGAGGAACCGCTGAAACTCATCGCCGCCGAGGAACAGCTCGAAGCCTTCCTCGAACTGGAACGTCTCAAGACCGATCGCCTCCTCCGACGAAGCCAGGTCTTGAAGATGTTCGCCACCGCCTTCGCCGCGGTCCTCTTTCTCGTTGTCCTCGGCGCCCTCTTCTACCTCCTCAGGCGCGGTCGCCCAACGCCACCCCGCCAGCCTTGAGGGCCCACCTCGGCCCCCTTCCATGACACCTGCCGCCGCTTCCGTTGCCATCCCATCCCCCGCCTCCGGACGGATCTTCGAGGTCCGCGGCCTGACCAAGACCTACGGCCTCGGCGAAGCCTCCGTCCATGCCCTCGCGGGCGTCGACCTCGACCTCGATGCCGGTGAACTCGTCGTGCTCCTCGGGCCGTCCGGCAGTGGGAAGACCACCTTGCTCAATCAACTCGGGGGACTCGACTTCCCGACCTCAGGCGAACTCCGCTACCGCGACCTCGATCTCACCGCCGCCAGCGAGGAGGACCTCACCCGATACCGACGCGATTCCGTCGGGTTCATCTTCCAGTTCTACAACCTGATCCCCAGCCTCACCGCCCGCGAAAATGTCGGGCTCATCACCGAAATCGCCCGCGACCCCATGTCCCCCGAGTCCGCCCTCGACATGGTCAACCTCGGCGCGCGCCTCGACCACTTCCCCGCCCAGTTGTCCGGCGGCGAACAACAGCGGGTCGCCATCGCCCGCGCGATCGCCAAACGCCCCGAGGTCCTCCTGTGCGACGAACCCACCGGCGCCCTCGACGTCCGCACGGGAATCGTCGTCCTCGAAGCGATCGAACGTGTGAACCGCGAACTCGGCACCCTCACGATCGTCATCACCCACAACGCCGTCATGGCCGACATGGCCGACCGGGTCATCCATTTCTCCGACGGCCGCGTCCACCACCAACGCCGCAACACCCAACGCGCCGTCCCCGCCTCGCTGAACTGGTAGGCGCCGATGCGATGATCTCCCTGCTCGACCGCAAACTGCTTCGCGACCTTAAACGGATGAAGGGTCAGGCGGCCGCCGTCGCCATCGTGATGGGTTGCGGGCTCGCGATGATGATCATGGCCCGCAGCCTCATCGCATCCCTCGAGGGAACCCGCCGCGAGTACTACGAGACCCAGCGCTTCGCCCAGGTGTTCGCCCACCTAAAACGCGCCCCCGAATCCCTCGCCCCGCGCATCGCCTCCCTCCCCGGCGTCGCCGCCGTGCAACCGTCCATCGCCGTCCAAGTCACCCTCGACCTCGCCGACCTCGATGAACCCGCCAGTGGCATGGTCCGGTCCCTTCCCAACTTCGGAAGTCCGACCCTGAACCGGCTCTTCCTTCGGACCGGTCGCTGGCTCACGCCCGGCAGCCGCGGCGAAGTGCTCGTCGGCGAAGCCTTCGCAAAGGCCAATCGCCTCCGACCCGGCGACAACCTCATCCTGCTGCTCAACGGGCGCCGCCAGCAGTTCCTCGTCGCGGGCATCGTTCTCTCCCCCGAGTACATCTTCGAATCACGCCCCGGCGCCGCGCTGCCCGACAACCGCACGTACGGAATCTTCTGGATGCCCTACCCGGAGGTCGCCGCCGCCTTCGACCTCGACGGTGCCTTCAATCATGTCGCGCTCACGCTGGAACCCGGAGCCGCGGAACGACCCGTCCTGGCCGCTCTGGATCGCCTCCTGGAACCGTACGGCGGTCGCGGCGCCTACTCCCGTTCCGACCATCCCTCCCATGTCCGCGTGTCGGATGAGATCCACGTTCTCCAAATCCTTTCCATCGGTTTCCCTGTCGTCTTCCTCAGCGTCGCGGCTTTCATGACCAACGCCGTCCTCTCACGTCTGCTATCCCTCCAGCGTGAACAGATCGCCATCCTCAAGGCGTTCGGCTTCTCCAACCGCCAGGTCGTCCTGCACTACCTCAAGTTCGCCTTCGTCATCGTCTCCGCCGGCACCGTCCTCGGCGCCCTGGGCGGACTCATCCTCGGCCATCGCCTCGTCGGCATGTACGAGGTCTTCTTCCGATTCCCTGACCTCGCCTTCCGCCTCGACCGCTCCGCCGTCGTCGCCGCCCTCTTCGTCGGTATAGGCGCCGCCACCGTCGGCGTCTTCGGTGCCGTGCGCCGCGCCGCCCGTCTCCCCCCGGCCGACGCCATGCGACCCGAGCCTCCGGCCAGTTATCGCCCCGCCTTCGTGGAACGAACCGGCATCGGGCGGCACCTCTCTCACTCGTTCCGCATCGCCGTTCGCAACCTCGAGCGGCGCCCCATGCAGGCCCTCTTCACCGTCGCAGGTCTCGCCCTCGCCACCGGAATCCTCGTCATCCCCAATTGCTTCCGCGACAGCGTCGGGGCTCTCCTCGGGTTCCAGTGGGACGTCGTCCAACGCCAGGACATCAACATCGGCCTCGTCGAACCGGCCGGCGTCGACGTCAGCAACCTCCTCCGGCAACTCCCCGGCGTGATCGCTGTCGAACCCTTCCGTCACGCCGCCGCCAGGCTGCGATCCGGCCATCTCAGCCGCCAGATCGGCATCCAGGGTATCCCGCGCCAAAGCCATCACAGCCGCGTCGTCGAGGCCGGTTATCGCGAAGTCCCCATCCCGACCCATGGCGTCGTCCTTTCCTCCAAGCTCG
This sequence comes from Verrucomicrobiota bacterium, assembly GCA_038325245.1. GTDB lineage: Bacteria > Verrucomicrobiota > Verrucomicrobiia > Limisphaerales > CAIMTB01 > CAIMTB01. Next base: position 89 of record JBBQIU010000586.1, on the reverse strand, counting down.
CTGAGGTCCTTCATCTTCGCATCGGCAACACCGTCGAGGTCGAGTTCCTCGAGGGTCGCCGCTCAAAACGACATCTCACCGTCGTCGGT
>JBBQIU010000585.1:0-3366 GCA_038325245.1 Verrucomicrobiota bacterium | reverse complement strand
GTGGGGATGTGTCACCAGACACCCATGGTGGAGATCGTCCAAGCCGGCCGGGCGTCCCGGTTCTATTCCGCCGTCAAACCGAACGAGGCGCGGCAGTTGGTCCTGGAGAATTTCCGGCCGCCGAGCCTTTGGCGGCGGGCGGCGCGGTCCGTGGCGAGGGTGGTCGATCGGGTGCTGTTGGAACAGGACGACAGTCCGACGGCCCGGTGCGTGGTGGACATGAACGCGGGTCCGGCGCGGGCGTTTCTGGGCCGGCAGGTTCACATCGCCACCGAGCACTTCGGGGATCTGGATCCGCTGGATCTGGAGGAATACCTGCGCAATGACGGATTCGCCGGTCTTCGCCGGTGCCTGGTCGAACTCACTCCGGAACAGATCATCGAACAGGTCACCCGGAGCGGACTCAGGGGACGCGGGGGGGCGGGTTTCCCGACGGGTCCGAAATGGAAGGCGATGCGGGCGGCTGCGGGCGACGGCAGGTACGTCATCTGCAACGGGGACGAAGGCGATCCCGGGGCGTTCATGGACCGGATGTTGCTTGAATCCTTCCCGTTCCGGATCCTGGAGGGCCTGGCGATTTCCGCGATCGCGACGGGAGCGAAGGAGGGGATTCTCTATATTCGGCGCGAGTACCCGCTTGCGGTGCGGCGGATTCAGGCGGCGATTGATCTGCTGGAGAAGCGCGGATGGCTGGGGGAGCGGCTGCTCGGGACGCCTCAACCGTTCCGGGTACAGATCAAGGAGGGGGCTGGGGCGTTTGTCTGCGGCGAGGAGACCGCCCTGATCGCGTCGATCGAGGGCCGGCGGGGAATGCCGCGGTTGCGGCCTCCCTTTCCGGCGGAGTCGGGGCTTTGGGGCCGGCCGACGCTGATCAACAACGTCGAGACCCTCGCCTGTGTGCCTTGGATTCTGCGGAAGGGAGGGGACGCCTTTGCGGCGATGGGAACGAAATCGAGCAAGGGGACGAAGGTTTTTGCGCTCGCGGGCAAGGTGGTCCGTGGGGGGCTGATCGAGGTGCCGATGGGGACGACGATCCGCGAGATCGTGGATGAGATCGGGGGCGGCGTGCCGGCGGGACGGCTTTTCAAGGCGGTGCAGATCGGGGGCCCATCCGGGGGATGTGTTCCGGCCAGGCTCGCGGACACGCCGGTGGATTACGAATCGCTGAGGGACGTGGGAGCGATCATGGGTTCGGGAGGTCTTGTGGTGTTGGACGACACCGACTGCATGGTCGACATCGCGCGCTACTTCCTGCGGTTCACCCAGGATCAATCCTGCGGCAAGTGCACGTTCTGCCGGATTGGCACGCGTCGGATGCTGGATCTGTTGGAACTGATCTGCCAAGGCAAGGGGCGTCCGGAGCATCTGGGCGAACTCGAAGTGCTGGCGCAGTCTGTCGGCCAGGGAAGTCTGTGTGGACTTGGGAAGACGGCGCCGAACCCGGTCGTGACGACGCTTCGCTACTTTCGCGAGGAGTACGAAGCGCACCTTCAGGGTCGGTGTCCTTCGCGGAAATGCCAGGCATTGATCCGGTACGAGATCAACGACCACTGCACCGGGTGCACGCTTTGCGCGCAACAATGCCCCGTGGATGCCATCCCCTTTGATCCCTACCAGCGGCACGTGATTCGGCAGGAACTGTGCACGAAATGCGACACTTGCCGTCGCGTCTGCCCCTATGGGGCTGTGGAGGTCCGATGATCCGAATCACCATAGACGGTCGGGAGGTGGAGCTGGAGGACGGCCAGTCGCTCCTGGATGGCGCCCGCAAGCTGGGGATCGACATCCCGACGCTGTGCTATCTGGAAAGGTGCGGGCCGATGACCTCGTGCCTCGTCTGCGTGGTGAAGCTGCAGTTCAACGGCCGAGCCTCGGTGGCGCCGTCGTGCGGCATGAAGGCCGTCGAGGGAATGAAGGTCGAAAGCGAGACTCCCGAGGTTCATGCCCTGCGGCGGTCGGCGCTGGAACTGCTGCTCAGCGATCACGTGGGCGATTGCCTGTCCCCTTGCGCCCGGATCTGTCCGCTGGGACTGAACATTCCGCAGATGCTGCGTCAGGTTCAGATGGGGCGCCCCGAAGATGCGGCGGCGACAGTCCGGATGGCCCTTGCGTTGCCGGCGGTGCTCGGACGGTTGTGCCATCATCCCTGCGAGAATGGATGTCGGCGGGCGGCCTGCGACAGCGCGGCGGCGATCCGGGATGTGGAAAGGTTCGTCGCCGATTCCAGCCAGGCGATGGTGGAACCCGTTCTGCCCGCGCGTCGGCCTTCGAGCGGGCGACGTGTGGCGGTGGTTGGCGCGGGACCGGCGGGGCTGGCGGCCGGGTACGAGTTGGTGCGGAACGGGCATGCGTGTGTGGTGATTGACCGGGGCGGTGCGCCGGGCGGCACGCTGCGACGGGAAGTCGCGGAGGAACGGTTGGATGGGGCGGTGCTGGAGGGTGAATTAAGGGACCTTCGCCGGATGGGCATCGAATTCCGAAACGGTATCACGGTGGGCCGCGACGTTCCGCTCCAACAGTTGCTGGACGAATTCGACGCGGTTGTCCTGGCTGTCGGCGAGGTCAGCCCTGCGGAGGGCGAGAGCCTGGGGGTGTCGATGACCGCGGTGGGGGTGAAGATCGTCCGGGCCGATGCGTTCCTGACGAGCGTAGATCGTGTATTCGCGGCAGGCAGCGCGGTGCGGCCGGTGAAGCAATTGGTGAAGGCGATGGCGGAGGGGCAGATGGTGGCGGAGGCGATCGGAGAATTCCTGGCCGGTCACGATCCCCGAAAGGCGCCGAAGCCGTTCTCGAGCATCATGGGGCGCCTGGAGCGGACGGAACTTCAGCTCTTTCAGGCCGGGGCGAATCCAGCGCCGCGAGTTACGGCCGCATGCGGCATGGCGGGGGGCTATGGTGCGTCAGAAGCCGCCTGCGAATCCGCGCGGTGCCTGCACTGCGACTGCCGGGCGGCGGGTGATTGCCGGCTTCAGCACTATTCCCAGGTTTACGGTGCGGAGTTCGGGCGATTCCCGAGGCAACGCCGGGCCTTCGAACAGCAACGACATCCGGGGCGGGTGCTGTTCGAGCCGGGCAAGTGCATCCTTTGCGGGATCTGCGTAAAGATTGCGTCGGATGCCGCCGAGCCGCTTGGACTGACGTTTGTCGGGCGCGGCTTCGAGGTTCGAGTGGCGGCGCCCATGGACGAGACGTTCGAGCGCGGGTTGCAGAAGGTGGCCGCCGAGTGCGCGGAGGCGTGCCCGACCGGCGCCATCGAGGTCGCGGCCCCGACGGACGCGCATTGGGAAGCCAAAGGGGCGTAGGTTTCCGGTTGGGGGCGAATGAGGTTCGGTTTACCGAAGCCCGCAGGCAGGGCTGCCTTCGATA
>JBBQIU010000584.1:0-3371 GCA_038325245.1 Verrucomicrobiota bacterium | reverse complement strand
CCGGAGGCAGCCCTGTGCGCGGCGTTGGTGAGTGGTCGCGATCTGCTGGTTCGCATCGGTCGGGACGAGGGACATCTCCAGGATCGACGGGAAGCGTTCGAGGACGGGGGGACGAGCGACTTCCAGACGCTGCTGCGGGCGCATCAGTTCGCCAGGAGCCACGGGTTCTCGGCGGAGGCGTGCCGTCGGAACGCCATTCACGGACAGACCGCGCGTCAGGTGGAGGACACCTACCGCCAGATCCTGCATCTGGCCGGGCGTGAGGGGTTGGTTTCGGGGAGCGCCGAAACCGTGGACGAGCGCAAGCAGGAGGCACTGGAGCGCTGCCTCGTGGCGGGATTCATCGATCAACTCTGCCTCCGGAAGGATTCGGGGACGCTCGATTGCGAGCTGACGGAAGGCCGGACCGGAACGTTGGTCCGCGAGAGTGTCGTCCAGAAGGCAAGGATGCTGGTGGCGGCTTCCGTGCGCGAGGTGAGCAGTCGGGGCGGGAAGCTGACGTTGCTGTCGCAGTGCACCGCGGTGAAACCGGAGTGGTTGCGCGAGATGTTTCCACAGCACTTCAGCTCCCGGTTGGAACATCTCTACGACCGGACCCACAAACGCGTGGCGGCGATCGACATCATCCGGTTCCTCGATCTGGTGGTGGATCAGCAGCACCGGCGCGAGGTGGATCCGGTCGCCTCCGGCCTGTGCCTGGCGGACGCATTCTCGCGGGGCTGGCTCGACCTGCCTAACCTCGACCACGGCGTGCAGCAATGGATCGGCCGGGTGGAATGCCTGCGGGCGGCGGTCCCGGAACTCGAGTTCCCACCGATGCGGACCGATGGACGGCGTCAGGCCCTGGAGAGGGCGTTCCGCGGCCTGACGCTCGGGCGCGAAGCACAGTCCGTGAGCCTGCTGCCGGCCTTCCGCGGAGTGTTGTCGAAGGATCAGCAGGCATTCGTGGAGGAGCTGGCCCCGTTGCAGGTGCCCGTCCCGGACGGCAAGAACTGGAAGCTGACTTACGCAGCGGACCGCGACGAGCCGGAGGCTCCCCCGGTTCCGGAGGTGCAGGCGAAGCTGCTGGATTGCATGCCCATCCAGGAACACCCGCGGATCGCCGAAGGCCGCGTGCCGATCCGGATCTGGCTCCAGGACCCGGCCGGCAAGCGTCTGGCATCGACTCGGGATTGGCCCGCGTGGCGGAAGGGGGAGTACCCGAAGCTCCGTGCGACCCTGAAGTCGAAGCACCCGGGGTTTCTCTGGCCGTAGGACCGACGGTGCGTGGCGCCCTCACGTTGTCTCGCCCCTTTTGCTCCGACGGCACTGGACGGCGGCTTCAGGATTCGCTCAGGAGCTTTTGGCTTTCAGCGTGTCCAAGATCCGGGTGGGCGAGAGCACGGGAATGCCGCGGACATCACCGGTCGCCCGATTGAGGCCACCCGCCACTCGGCTCCCACTTCGAACCGCTCGTCCATTCAGCGTCCGCGATCGGTCAAACCGCATCCGACACGATGCGGGCATCAGGGTTCGGAACCTTGCGGTGGTGGAATTGTGAATAGTTATTCACCGGCAGGACGCACGGATGTCACCTGCTGACCATCCAACTTGGATGCGTGAAGGTGCTCATCCTGACGGCGAGTTTCGGGGATGGTCATAACGCGGCTGCGCAGAGCGGGCCGGGTGGAGGTGGCCCTTGCCCCCGGAAGGTACGAGATTCTTGTGAGCGACATAGGAAGGACGCCAATTCGGTGTGCGGTTGACATCCCTGAGAACGGGACGGCTTCGGAGGAGATCGTTTTGGGGTTTGCTTCGCGCATTTCCTTCGACGTCTCTGACGCCAAGGGGCAGGGGATGCCGTGCAAGGTCCAGTTCATCGAGCTTGGGGAAACTCCCTCCCCGGATCTTGGCCCGGCGTTGCGCGCCCATGGGTGCCTGGACCAGCATCATGCGGAGAAGGGACGCTTTGACGTCGCGGTGCCTCCCGGACGGTATCGAGTGGTTGTTACCCGGGGCATTGAGTTCAGCCACGTTTCGCGGGAGGTCTCCATCGACGCGGGCGAACGCGTTTCATTGGCGGCCATTCTGGAACGTTTGGTGGATACATCGGGCTGGGTGAGCGCCGACTACCACAACCATTCCACCGAGAGCGGTGATAACACCTGCGGTACCCCAGATCGGATCATCAATCTGGCGGCGGAGCATATGAGTTTGCACCGACCACCGAGCACAACCGCCTCTTCGACTGGCGACCCGAGATCCAGCGTTTGAATCTTCAGTCCGATTCAGACGGTGTCGGGCATCGAACTTACGGGTTCCGGAGCTCACATGAACTCGTTTCCGTTCAAGCCCGAAGTTCGTCAGCAGGACAACGGCGCACCTCAATGGAATCGTGATCCGAGGATCACCGCCTTAACCCTTCGCCGATTTCAGGGTGAGGACCCGCACCGCTGAGTACAGATCAGCCATCCGAACATGGTGGAGAATTTTTTCGACCGTGACTCCGATGGTCGGACCGACGGCGGATTCATGAGCCTCTCGGGTCTCATTGATGGCGTTGAAACGGAGAACTTCGCGACTCAGGACATCCTGGGAGACGCCCCTTTCCGGATCGTGCGAGGCGCGGGCGGTCGAGAACGGGTGGAGTTCAATCGGGCCTTTCTATGGTTTCAGTTGCTGAATCGTGGCGCCCAATTTTGGGCCATGGCGGTCTCGGATGCCCACAGGGTCCACGGCAACGGCGTAGGCGGATGGCGCATGTATCTGCCAAGTGCCTCCGATCAGCCCGCCGAGATCGACTGGCGGGAGAATGCCCGTCATGCCAAGGCCGGTCGGAGCTATCTCACGACCGGACCCTTCCTCCAGGTTCAATTGAATGACGGCACCTTGCCGGGCGGCACGACACGGCTGCCCCAGCCGGCGGGCCTTCATGTCCGAGTGCAATGCACCGATTGGATCGATGTGGATCGAATTCAAGTGATCGTTAACGGCAGGCGTCCAGCCCACTTGAACTTCACGCGTGCCAAGAATCCCGAGAAGTTTCGCGCGGGTAGCGTTCGATTCGACGAAGTCTTCCCTCTCGACCTGGCTGAGGATACCTAGAGCCTGTCCCAAATGGCCGGCAACCAGACGTAGCCGCAGGGCCCCGCGACGGAGAGCGGTGAAGCGTCCGCTGGCGTCGAGTCGGCCGAGACAGACGATGTCGTCGCTGCCACACCGTGGACACCCGCTCGCCTCCGCCTTCGGCGCTGGGGTCCGTGTCAGCGGCGGGGAGTCCAGGCGCCAGGGCGAATGTTCCAACGCTTGCCGGGCGAGTGGCACAAGGGTCGCACGGCGGTTGTTGCCGAGGATTCCGTAGTGCCGGATCTTGGTGAACCCCGGGGGAAGGA
>JBBQIU010000583.1:0-3378 GCA_038325245.1 Verrucomicrobiota bacterium | reverse complement strand
CCGCGCGCCTCTGCAACTCGCTGGCCGTGTCGACGTCCTGCCTCTCCGCTGCCAGGCCCCCCCCCCCTGCCGCCAACGCCACCGCCACTCCCCCCGGATCTCCCACCGCTTCAATCTCTCCGAGGACTTCCTGCCAGATCTGACCCGACTCACTCCATCTTCCCATTCGCCGCAAGATCTTCGCACGCGTCACCGTCGCAGCCGCTTTCCCCGCACGATCGCCCGTCGTCCCAAATCCCAACACCGCCCGCTCCGCCTCTCCCAATGCCTCCGGCAATTGTCCCATCTCCAGCCACGCGCGCGCCCGTTCCTGCGCCAGGATCGCGGACAGCCGCCCCTCCGTCGGGCGTCCTGGATTTTCATCCAATCGGGCCAGCCACTTCCCCGCTTCCGGTAGCCTGGCATCGTTGGCAACCTGAAGGCGCACAATCTGATTCCGCCACCAAGCGTTGGTCTGGCCGAGTTCCGCATTGAGTCGGGCCGCGCGATCCAGATCAGCAAGGGCGTCTTCCGTCCGGCCCAGCGCCCGCCGAACGACGCCTTGATTGTGCCACGCGATCGCCAGGTTCGTTCGGTCGTTCAACAACTGAAACTGTCGCGCCGCACGTTGCCACCACGCCAGGGCCCCGACCCATTCCCCATTCGCCTGCAACTGGGCCGCCTGGCGCGAGAGCCGATCCGCCTCCTCCGATGCCTTGGGCCGCGGCGGAGGCTCGGGCTTCGTCGAGCACCCGCCCCCGCACAACCCGAACGCCCAAATCCCAAACAAAAGGGAGATACCTCTGCGCCATCGGAATTTTCCACGAGTCGTCTGCGTTGGGGTTCCATCATTCATCGCGGCGACAGGTCGAGGCTTGGGATGACGATACTTTCCAGCGGGGCGTTCGATGTCGCCCCAAAGGCGGAGCGCAGGAGCCAGTGCCGCTTGAGGCCTTGGACCATGTCGTCGGCGTTGACCACCAGTGACGACACCTCACCGAGCATGAGGCTGTTGGCGCTCACCTGGGCACTGAGGTTGCTCGTGACCATGGCCACGTTGTCGAGGGTCAGGGCAATCCGCCGCGTGAGATCCTGCAACTGCACCTCGCTGGTCCGGATCAGCGCCGTGGTGTTCGTCAGGGTCGACTCCATGCTCAGAAGGGTGCCGCTTACCTGGCTCTGAAGGTTGGTTGTCAGAACCATCCGGCCGATGACTCCCTCTTCTGTCTGCAGCCGCTCCGACAACGCCTGAAGGTTCGTCAAGGTCGGCTGAAGCTGGGCCAGAGTCAGGTTGACGTTGTCCATCGCGAGGACAGCTCGCGCCAGGACCTGCGCAACCTGATTGGTCAGAGCCGGCAGCGCCTCGGCCGCGGTGCTGACAATCTGCGTGATCCGCTCCGCCATCGCGGGCGCTTCCTCGGTGTTCTGCAACCACACCCCGTTTTTGTAGTCCCGAAGTAGAACGAACGCATTGGTGTCCTTGTCACTCCGGACCGTGCGGTCCTCCCAACGTTTCTGTTGGCCCACTGTGATCAGGCCCGTCAGCGGATCGCCCGGGGTAATTTCGATGGACCGTGCTCCGAAGAAATCGGCGGATACCACCCGGACCTTGGAATCCGTTAGGATGTAGTCGAAGTAGGGGGCAATGACCTCAAATCTGACGAAGACGTTGCGGTTGTTGTCCGTGAACCACGGGTCCATCTCCGTCGTTTCGACCAACGTGATTCGCCCCACGTCACGGCCGAGCAATCGGACAGGATCCCCTGCATTCAGTCCGATCGCGTCCTTGGTGTAACAGTAAAACGGGACCTTGTTCACGAACCACCCGCGACGCTTCCCGGTTTCCGAGAGGTAATACGCAAACCCGACGAACATCAGCAGCGCCGCGAGGAACACGAAGAGTCCCACCAACCGCTCCACGCGGCTCATCCGCGTTCGAAGTTCGGGGGTGAGGTCCTGCAGTGCCATGGCCGAAGCATCCGTTACCCAGCTAAGGACGCAATCCTGCGCCGTCCGCCTCCACACGCCACCTTCCCGCATTCACGTTCGCCCGACGCCCCGCCCATCCTTCCCAAAGCGTGGATTCGACAGTCGCCAGCACCCACGTCGACGGCGCCATCTCCGGTCCCACCGCCGCAAGCGCACCGCCTCCGACAAACTCCCGCCACCAGGCGGTCTCCTCTTGCGAGAGGTCCATGGTGGGCTCGTCCAGCAACAGGACCGACGGCTCGAGGACCAGGGCCCTCGCCAACCCCACGCGTTGGGCCGCCCATCGGGGGAGGTCTCCCGGCATCGACCGCGCGTAGCGTTCCAAGCCGAGCGCGGAAAGGACCGCCCCCACACGCTCCGCTTCCCGGCCGGAGGTTGTCCCGTGGTATCGAAGCGGTAGCGCCAGATTTTGGATCACGTTCTGCATCGGAAACAGCCGGCCGCCACCCCCGAAAACCACCCCCACCCGCAACCGCCGCGCCAATCGCTCCGGCTCCCGCAGCGTGGCCAGATCGTCGCCAAAAAGCAGGTGCCGACCCGCGAGCGGGCGAATCAGCCCGGCGGCCACCCCCACGAGGCTCGACTTGCCCGCGCGCGCCGGCCCCGAAATCAGCCAGCGTTCTCCCTTCATCACCCGCCAATTCACATTCCGCACCAACACGGCGTTCGGCGTTCGCTGCGCGGGCACGTTGACCGACTCCAGTTCCAATACCGGTTCCATGGATACGCGCTCGGTATTCACGCTCTCCCCAGAAGATAAACCCCCAGGAACGCGACATCCAATACCAGGCAGACCACGAGGCAGTGAGTCACGGCCCGGGCCGTCGCCGCAGGAACCTGCTCCAGCCGCAATGGGTTCGACAGCCCTTGGTAGCAGGTGAACACCGCGATCGCCGCCCCGAATCCCCCGCTCTTGAGCAGGAGGACGACGAAGTCCTGCCAGGTCAACGCCTGCGTCAACTGATTCAGGAAGTCCACCAGCGTCATCGGGAGTTGTTCGACGAAACAAAACAGGTATCCCCCGGCCAGTGCACCCAGCATGAAGTAGACGGTCAGACAGAACACCGAAACGGCCAGGCCGATCACCCGCGGCAGGACGAGGTAATGCACGGGGTCAATGCTCAACGCCTCCAGAGCCTCCACCTCCCCCGTCGCTCGCATCGTGGCCAGTTCCACAACCGTCGCCGTTCCCACCCGCAACAAGACCACCAGCGCCGTCGCCACCGGGGCGAATTCCCGGAACACCACCACCACTATCACCGTTCCCAGCACGTCTTCCGCACCGATCTGCCTCAGCAGAACCACGGACTGGCCGAGGATCACGAATCCCGCCACAAACGACAGCACCCCCACGAACGGCAACAGCCCCACCCCGGCCTTCCGGATCTGATCCAGGACCGCCGCATGCAC
>JBBQIU010000582.1:0-3379 GCA_038325245.1 Verrucomicrobiota bacterium | reverse complement strand
AACGGACAGAAACGTCAGCGGACCCAACGCAGCCGGAAGACACAGTTCGTGGCGGTCATGGGCAACCGCACCGAATGACGGCCGGCCTCAGTGGCCACTGGCGCCATCTCCCGGTTCCACTCGCCTGTAAACTCTGCGACCGGAGCGGACTCCAGAGCGAACCCGTCATTGGGAGCGGGCCACGAAAGCACAATTCCGTCGGTCGCCAAATCTGCGGTCAACGAGGGCTCGTAGGACACCTTCAGAACGAACCCATCCGTCCGTTCGCCGCCGTAAGACACCTGGGCCACGTTGGTGCTGCTCACTGGAAAACTCACCGATCTCACGCGCCCCGCGACGTACGCGTTCCCCGCTGAGTCGACCGTCGTGGCGTACCCCAGTTCATCGCCCGGCCCTCCATACAGGCTCGTGACGGGCGTCCCATCGAGACCCAGCCGGACGATCAGGATGTCGGCCAAGCCGAGATTTGTGCTCAGGACCGAATTCGTCGTCACCCCCGGCAGCGTGGCGGAAAGCGATTCGCCGGTCAGGTGCACTCTGCCGAAACCGTCCACGCGAACGTCCCAGAAAGAATCGTCCGAGGTCCCGCCAAAATAGGAACTGGTCTCGAGCGACCGCCCGTCCGGCGCCAGACGCGCGAGAATCGCATCCGACAACCCGGCATTGGTCGACGTCAGCAACGGCGCCACCACAGGAAAATTCGTGGAGAACGTCACGCCGGCGACCCACACGTGCCCCTCCGTCCCGACACTCACCCGATACGCGTAGTCATCCGCCGTTCCGCCGAGGTAGGTGGCGTATTCCGTCCCGCCGTCGGCAAGCCGGAATCCAGCCACGAACGCATCGTACAGTCCGGAGTGGGTGCCCTGCACCGCTCCCAGCACGGGAAAATTGGTCGATGCGGTGATTCCGACGACATGCGCCAGGGTTCCCGCCGGATTGAGGGCGACGCCTTCGGCTGACTCCTCGCCCGAGCCACCGATGTACGTGGCATTCAGGAGGCCGCTGCCGTTCGCGGTGAGCACTGCCAGGAAGCCATCCTTCACCCCACTGTACGTGCCCGCCCCGGTGCCAGCGACCGGGAGGTTGGTCGACGTCGTGCTTCCCACCAACACCACCGACTGGTCGGTCGTCAGCACGAGATCGATCGCCTGATCCTCACCTTCGCCTCCGAACAGCGTGGACCACACGATCCCAGACCCGTCCGCGGTCAACCGGGTCACAAAGGCGTCGTAGAAGTTGCGGCCGGTGTACCGGTTGGTTTCGCCGCCCACGACCGATTGGAAGGCCCCCGTCGAAATCGGAAAATTCGTCGACGATGTGAAGCCCGCCACAACGGGTTCGCCTCCGGCGCCGAGCGCCAGGGTGAAAGCCCCGTCGAGGTCGGTCCCGCCCAGATAGGTGAACCACTCGAACGCCGTTCCATCCGGAGCCAGTTTCGCGACGAAAGCGTCGCCGGCGATGCCAACAACCCCGCCCTGGTAATTGGTCTGGAACGCGTTCGTTGAAACGATCCGCATGCCCCTCAACCCGACCGATTCGGTCTCGCCCACGACGTAGGCGTACCCGGCCTCATCCACGGCGATGTCCCAGCATTGATCGAGCCCGGTTCCACCCAGGAACGTCGCGTAACTGAGCACAGGATCGATCACGAGCGTCCGCTCCCTATCGTAGTCGCCCAACGCGAAACCAACCGAGCCGTCGTCGTTCAAGGAGTAAGCGGCCGCGATCGATTCCCGCCCATCCGGCCCGCGCTGATAGGCCTCGGGCCGACGCTGGAGGAGCGGTCCCGCACCCGTTTCCAGAACGAGGTCACCGCGTTCGTCCACGCGCATGGAACGGACCCCGTCGAAGCGGACCCGGGCCACGCCCGCATCCGCCCCGGGCGCGACGATGAAGTCATACTCCAGTTCGCGGCCACGACCGTAGTAGGCGACATCGACGCCCGGATAAACGGATGGATAGACAACGCGCGCATGCGAACGTAGTTGCGTCCGCCACCGGCTTGGGTCCGACCCTGTTAGGCGGTGGATGCGACCCCGCAGTTCGCCCTCCGTCCGAGGCGTGACGTCGGGTCGAGCGCCGTCGAGGCGCATGGCGACGAAGCGAAGATTCTGACTGGATTCGGCGGCTGGCGTGCGGTGTCGCCGCGACCTCGACGAGGACTGGGCAGTCGATTTGTTTTCGAGAGCTGGGCGGGAACGCTGAAGCGCCAGCAGCGCGCCTTCGGATCCAAGGAAGACCGTATAGCCTGGGCCCCTGGCCATGAATCCGGCATCGGCAGGGGCGTTCAAGTCAGCGGGCTCAAACGCCAGAGGTAATTGCCAGGCAACGGTTTCTGGCTTTCGAACGGCGGCCTGGAATCCTGGGCGAAGCGCAGCGGGGGTGGACAACAGGGGGATGGCGGCGCCGGGCGCGTACGCTGGAGTCTCCGGCAGGACTAAGGACGAGGCGCAGGCGTGAACCGCCAGTCCGAAGCCCAGCACGGTGGTGGTGGTTTTCCAACCCCGCCGGGCGGAAGTCCCGAGTCGTCTGGCGGTGCTACCCCTTGCTAAATTCATAAGCGAATCACCGGCATTCCAGGCGCGGAGTGTGCTGGGAGCCTTTCCGGGGTGTCAAAGGATTTGCCCGCGCCAGAATGTCCGGCCAGGGCGCGCCCTTCGAGAATCAGAGGTCCAGAACGTGAAGGTGTTTGGCGCAAACCAGTTTCCTTCTCTGCGCTCTCTGCGTTCCCTGTGGTCTAAGACCAAACGGGCAGGCCTCCAGGCCCACGTGAATGCGACGGACATGAGCGCCGGACGGGGAGGGATTTACCACAAAGAACGCAGGGAACGCAGAGACTTGAAAGGACGGGATCGCCTTCCCAGGTTCCACCCATCCCCCGAAGGGCAAAAAACGGGCGAGGCGTACTCCTGGGAATCCATCATCCCCTCCCTCCGCAATGGGTTCTCCGTATTGAAGAACGCGTCCTTTCACCGTTTCGGAAAAACCGGGCCTCTCTTGCTTTCTTCTCTGCGCTCTCTGCGTTCTCTGTGGCCTAAATCCAAACGGCCATGAGCGCCGGACGGGGAGGGATCTGCCACAAAGAACGCAGGGAACGCAGAGACTTGGAAGGATGGGATCGCCTTCCCAGGTCCACCCATCAGCCGAAGGGCAAAAAAACGGGCGAGGCGTACGCCTGGGAACCCATCAGCCCCTCCCTCCGCAATCGGTTATCCATATTGAAGGACGCGTCCCTTCACCGGTTCGGAAAAACCGGGCCTCTCTCGCTTTCTTCTCTGCGCTCTCTGCGTTCTCTGTGGCCTAAATCCAAACGGACTTGAGCGCCGGACGGGAAGGGATTTGCCACAAAAAACGCAGGGAACGCAGAGATTTGGAA
>JBBQIU010000581.1:0-3382 GCA_038325245.1 Verrucomicrobiota bacterium | reverse complement strand
TCGGAGGCCGCCTTTTCCAGTTCCTCGAACGTCACGCCGTGCGCGGCCATTCGGTGCGGATCGGGTTGAACCTGAACCTGCTTCACCCCGCCCCCAAGTGTCAGAACCTCCGCCACCCCCGGAACACTCTGAATACGGCGGCGCACCGTCCAATCGGCCAGTACCCGCAGATCGCGGGGTTCGACCAGCCCGTTCGTGGAACGGAGTCCGATCAGGAGGATTTCTCCCATCAACGAGGAGACCGGCGCCAAGCCTGGCCGGGCCTGTGCCGGCAGCGATCCGGCCACCGTCTGCAGGCGTTCCTGAACCCATTGCCGCGCCCGATAGATGTCCGTTCCCCAGTCGAACTCGGCAAAGACCAGCGACAGCCCGACGTCCGAACTCGAACGGAGTCGGTCCAGGCTTCCGACGCCCTGGACGGCCGATTCGATGGGTTGCGTCACCAGGGCCTCCACCTCCTCCGGGGCGAGCCCTGGCACCTCAGTCAGGATGGTTACGGTGGGCTTGGTCAGGTCGGGCAGCACCTCCACGGGCAGATTGCGGACGACCTGCGCCCCCATCGCCAGGGTGAGCAACGCGGCCGCCAGAACGATCGGCCGATGTCTCAACGACAGGCGTATCAACGCATCAAGCATGGCCTGCATCCTCCTTCGAGCCCGGCTTCACCGGCTCCAGACCGGACGCCACCGCCTGGGGATTCCCGGTATCAGTCATCGAACGCGACCGCATCACGCTCAGGATCAGGAGAACCAGAAACAGCGCCGTGGTGGTGGCGAAGAAGAGCGTCCAACTTCCCGAACGCATCGCCCATCCCCAGCCCTCCGGCTCTTTAGCGTGATCGTCTTCATGTCCATGATCGTGGTCATGGTCATGGTCATGGTCATCACCCACGGCGCCCGCCGTCGCCCCTTCTTTCGCCCTGGCGTCCTCCTCGTCATCGTGCTTCTCCGAACCGTCGTCGTTGTGTTCGTGTCCGTGCGCCGCATCCAAGGCGTCCCTCAACGACGCCGCGCCACGGCCCGCGAAGGCGAGAGAGTAGGCGCCCCGGGACACCACCCGGTCGCCCTCCTTGAGTCCTCGCAGCACTTCCACGAACCGATCGTTTTCTCCCCCGAGGACCACCGACACGCGAATAAAGGCGTTCGTGAGCTTCGCGTCCTGGACAAATACTGAGCGGCTGCCGAGGTCGCCCTGAATGGCTTCCCGCGGCACGGCCAATACATCCGGCCGGGAGTTCACGATGATCGAGAACTCGGCCCGCATCCCGGGGCGAAGTGCGTAGTCCTTGTTCTCCACATGGAACGCCGCCTCCAGGGTTCCGCTCGTCATGTCCGCCTCGGCGGCGAAGTGGGCGAGTTCCGCGAAAAACTCGCGCCCCGGCAATGCGGACACTCGGAGGCGGGCCGGGTTGCCGAGTTTCAAACTTCCCACGCGATGCTCCGGCACCGCCGCCACCGCGTGCACCTCGCCCAAATCCACGATCTCGATCAACGCAGCCTCCGGGGAGACGGGCTGCCCCAACGCGATGTTGACGTTCGCGATCAACCCCGACATGGGCGCGGCTAAACGCACGCTGGGCGGCGGATCACCCGGAAGCCGGCTCTCCACCACCACCAACTCCTCACCTTCCTCCACGCGCGTGTCGACGTGCGCGTCCACCCGTATCGCGCGCCCAGCCACGCGGCTGCTCACGAACGCCTGGTGGCCGGGCGCCACCCGAATTCGTCCCAGCGCGAAGACGGTTTCCTCGAAGACGCGCTTGCCGACGGTGACCGTTTCGAGCCGGAGATTCTGGATCGTGCCGGCATCGAGAATCACCGGTGGCTCCGCAGATTTTACAGCGCCTGATTCGACTTCTGCTCCCACGGCTATCGCCCCGGTCGCCACCACCGCGGCGAAGTGCATGGCAAACCGAATCATTGGAAGACGGGTCAAGGAATGTTTCATGGGGTTCTTGAAAGTCCCAGGGCCGACTCGTACCGGACCCTGGCCAGGTGAAAATCACGTCGTGCTGCCAGCGCCGCGGACTCAAGCGCGAGGCGCCTCTCGCGCGTCCGAAGGAGATCGACCAACGGCGCCTGTCCCTGGCGATGCGAGGCCAGCAACTGCCGCTCCAGATCGTGCGCCCGCGGCAGGAGTGTCCCGGCAATCTCGGTGGCCTGGCGGGCCGCGCTGTTCATCCGGATCCGCGCCACTTCGGCCTCGGCACGGATTCGCGCGGCGACCGCTTCCGCTTCCTTCTCGGCGCGCGCCGCGGTGGCCGTGGCTTCGAGAAGGCGTCCCCTGGATCGCCCCCAGACGGGCAGCGGCACTGACAACCGCAGTCCCACCATACCGTCGTTTTCCAGGCCGGAGGGGAAGTCCTCGCGTCGCTCCACTTCACCAAAGATCCCGACCCCCACCTCCTCCCAACGGCTTGCCCGGGCCACATCGACTCCTTCCCGGGCAGCCTCGCCTCTCGCCACCGCGGCGAGATAGTCCGGGCGCTTCGACGATGTCACCGTTTCGACCCGGGGCGGAACCGGAGCCGACAGTTCCCCCGAAAGAACCAACTCCCGCCTTTCCTGCAGGCCCATCCACGCTCGCAGCTCAGCCTCCAATTCGGCTTGGTCATCGTCGATCCTGAGACGTTCCAATTCCAACTGCCGCGCTTCCAGATCGAATTGGGCGATGTCGAAGGCGGAGCCCTCACCCACGGTCGAGGCGCGGCGGGCGGCATCGGCGAGTTCGCCGCTGTTGGCGATCTGGCGGACCTTCAACTCGCGCTGGGCCCCGAACGCCAGCCATTCGACGCATCGCAGACGCACCTCCTGCGCGACGCGGCGCTCGGCATCCCGTACCTCCGCTTCGGCGGCGGCCAGTTCGGCCCGCGACACGGCACGCTCCGCGCGCAACCGCGATCCGGCGGGAAAACGTTGGGTGAACCCGAGCGATAGTGAACCTTCACGACCCGCGACGTTCGGCTTGAACTCCGATTCAAACTCCGGCGGCCCCAGGCGCCCCGCCTGCGCCGATCGGCCCAGCGCCTGATCGATCCCCATTCGTGCCGCCGCGAGGTCCGGGTTGTGCTGAAGGGCAAATCGAACGGCTTCATCGAGCGTCAGATTCAAGCCGCCGACGACGGTGTCGGAGCCGACTTGGGGGACGGAAGGCACTCGTGGTGCGGGCCCCGAGACTCCGGTCTGCCCGTCCTCATTATGCTTCGCCCTCGCCGACAGAAATGTCGGCGCACCCGTCGCAAGGTCGGGGCTGGGGAGGTGGGCGGCACCGCACACGTAAGGCGCGGCCAAGTAGGGAATCCAAGCCAGTGACTTCGAGAAATTCATGACAATCTTCCTGAGCTGACATTCGAACGATCTCCTCTCCGACACCTCCGGCGGAC
>JBBQIU010000580.1:0-3384 GCA_038325245.1 Verrucomicrobiota bacterium | reverse complement strand
TGCCGCACATCATCTTCTTTTTCAACCTGGCCATCGTGACGGTGATGCTGTGGATCGAGGCGCGGCGCTACCGTTTTTACGACGCGTTCCACGCGCGGGTGCGGATGCTGGAGGCCCATTTCCTGGTTCCGATGGTGATGGGACGCCCGGAGACGCTGGAAGGCGACTGGCGGAAACTGGTCGCTGAGGATCTCCTCATCCCGGCCTTCAAGATGGGGGTTCTGGAGGCGCTCGGCTGGCGGTTGCGTCGGAACTACATCTTCATCTACGTGATCATCCTGGGGGCCTGGCTGGCCAAGGTATTCCTGCACGCGCCCACACCGATCGACTCGGTCGGGGCGCTGTATAAGGCCCTGGCGGTGGGACAGATTCCTGGTTGGCTGATCGCGATCGTGATGGTGGGCGTGTTCTTGGGCACTTTGGCGACGGTGCTGGTGGTGGCACGCCGGTTCGCTGGAGAGATCCACGAATTCGGTGCGACCGCCCGCAGTCGCTGGCGGATGTAAGAGTCGACGGAGGTCGGGTTGGAGATTGGCATTCGTGGCGGCTGGCGTAGCGTCCGGCCATGAAGCTTGCCTGGACCCTTGTGGGATCCGTCGTTGTCGCGCTCATGGTTGCCGGTTGCGGCGATTCAAAGTCATCGGAGAAGACGGCCTCCACACCCCCCAAGCAGGGAGCGGGGAATCCCCTGACGGCGCCGGTGGATTACCTGGGCGCCGTGGGAGCGGCTCACAAGCAGGCGGCAAAGACGGTGGACCTGACGTCGCTGCAACAATCCGTTAAGGCGTTTCAGGCCGGGGAGGATCGCCTGCCATCCTCCTTGCAGGAAATGGTTTCGGAGGGGTATCTGCCAAGGATTCCGGCTGCGCCGAAGGGGATGGAGTGGGTGTATCAACCGCAGTCGGGCCAGATCCGTGTCGTGTCATTGCCGCCGTTGCCCGGACCTTAGCCCGGATATTTCGTACCCCTTCTACTTCGACTTGCCCATGCACGCCGCCAATCATCAGGACGAGGGACGGATTGAAGGGAGCGTTCGCGCCGCGAACGATTCCCTTTTTTTACTGCCCACGACTCTTGCACCGGGATGTGCTTCGCGTACGCCTGGACGAAAACGCAGACTTATCGGGTTCGGTTCATGGGCAGAAACCATTTCCAAGATTTGGACACGCGTTCGAACCATGAACCACGCGATGGAAGGCGCCACTCCGTCGGCGCCGAGGATTGGGTTGGGGCTAGGGTTCTACAGGATCCGACGGAGCGGAACCCTCCAGGGTGGCTTCGGTTCCTGGTCTGAGCGCGTGTTGATGGGGGCCTTCGTTGTGGGGTTCCTGCTCCTCCTTGGCCCCCAAGTCATGGCGGAAACGGCGGGGCATGACGACACGGTCGATTTCAACCGGGATATCCGGCCTATCCTGTCCCAGAACTGCTTCTTCTGTCATGGGCCGGACGAGAATGAGCGGAAGGGTGGACCGCGCGGTATGGGGGGCGTCCGGTTGGACACTCTGGAGGGGCAGCGGGCGGATCTGGGGGGGCACGCGGCCGTTGTTGCGGGAAAGCCGGAGGAGAGTGAGTTGATCCGGCGATTAGTGACCACCGATGCGGACGACCTGATGCCGCCCAAGGAGAGCGGGAAGCGGGTCACGCCTGAGCAGGTGGTGTTGCTGCGCCGGTGGATCGCGTCCGGCGCCCGATTCTCGAATCACTGGGCCTATGAGCCGCCACGAAGGCACGAGTTCCCCGTGGTCCGCCAGAAGGGGTGGGTGAGGAACGGGGTCGATCGCTTCATACTGGCCGGGTTGGAGAAGGAGGGATTGCGTCCCCAGGTCGAGGCGGACCGACCCACCCTGGCGCGACGCGCAGCCTTCGATCTGACAGGCCTGCCCCCGACGCCGGACGAGGTGCGTGCGTTTCGGGATGACGCTGCGGACGGGGCCTTCGAGCGGTTTGTGGATCGGCAGTTGGCGAAGGAATCCTATGGCGAGCACTGGGCGCGGCTGTGGCTCGATTTGGCGAGGTACGCGGACTCTGCGGGCTACGCGGATGATCCGCCCCGGACCATCTGGCCGTACAGGGACTACGTTATCCGGGCGTTTAACCGGAACCTCTCGTTCGATCAGTTCACGGTCGAGCAACTGGCGGGCGATCTTCTCGAGAACCCGACCGAGGAGCAGATGAAGGCCACGGCGTTTCATCGCAACACGATGACGAATAGCGAGGGCGGCACCAGTGATGAGGAGTTCCGCAATGTCGCCGTCGTGGATCGGGTGAACACCACGTTCGCGGTCTGGATGGGGACCTCGATGGCTTGCGCCCAGTGTCACAGCCACAAGTACGACCCGATCTCGCACAAGGAGTATTTCCAGTTGTTCTCGTTCCTCAACAACACGGTCGACGCGGATCGTCCGGACGAGGCCCCGTTGCTGGAGTTTGATTCCGATGAAATCCGGGAGAAGCGGGTGGAGTTGGGCCGTGAGATCGCCGCGCTCGACGCCACGTTTCGCGAGGCACATCCCGACCTGGCGGACGCAGCGCGGCAATGGGCGAAGCTGTTTCCGACGGACCTCCGATGGCGTACGCCGCGTCCCGTTTCGCTCAAGGCGGAGTCCGGGGCGGCGATGACACTTCTGGATGACGACAGCGTGCTGGTGTCTCCGAAGGGGACCAACCTCTTGAAGGATACTTACACGGTCGAACTGCCGTTTGACTCCGCCACCCTTCTGACCGGACTTCGGCTTGAGGCGTTGGCGCATGAGGCGCTGGAGTCCAAGGGGCCGGGATTGGCGGGAAACTTTTATGTGCGTCAGGTCCGCGCCAGAATTATGCCGGTGCCGAACCAGGCTGGGCCCATGGCCCGGTTCATCCGAATCGAGAAGGCTGCCAAGGGGAGGCTGCGGGTGGCGGAGGTTCAGGTTTTCAGCGGGGGCGAGAATTTGGCGGTCGCGGGGACGGCGATCCAGAGCAGCACCGAGGGTGGGGCCGTGGCGTCGCGGGCTTTGGACGGGCGCACCGACGGAGCAGAGGCCGCCGGGGCAACTGCCGTCACGGCCGAGGAGGAAGCGCCGTGGTGGGAGCTGGACCTCGGGCTCGTCCGGCCGGTTGAGCGGATTGTCCTCTGGCCCGCGGGGGAGGGAGGCGCCGCGTGGGATGGACTTCGGGTGATCGCACTCGACGAAGGACGGAAGCCGGTTTGGGAGAAGCCTTCGAAGCCCAATGCGGCCGCCAAGGGGGAACTCGCTCTGGACCTCACCGGGCCTCGCGAGGTCGAGTTCGCCAACGCATCAGCCGACTACAATCAGGAAAGGCTCGATGAAGCCCTGGTTGCTACGGACGCGCCGCGATCCGCCCGATATCGGAAGCGGGGAGAGAAGGGGTGGGCCGTGGGCG
>JBBQIU010000579.1:0-3387 GCA_038325245.1 Verrucomicrobiota bacterium | reverse complement strand
GTGTAGCCGGCCGACGGGGCGGCACGGTAGAAGTCGAAATCCGCCAGGCCCATGAGCTTTCCGCCGTTGCGTTCAATCTCCTCAACAATCCGTGAGGCGTCCGGATAGAAGGTCTGTCGCGTCTGCTCGAACGGCGCACCTTTGAATGCCGCGGCCTCGTCCCACGGCTTGCCATCCCGCTGCAACGCCACGTACGGCAGCGGATACAGCCCGTCTTCCGGTCGGAGTTCGACGACGTAAACCGGCGTGTCCGTCGCCGCCACTTGGTTCGTCCGAAACTTCCCGTCGGCATCGAGATACCCGTCTGGGGGCGCATAAAGCTCCGCCACATCCGATTCCAAAGGGTGCGCCGAGAAGGCCTCCACGTAGACGGTCGCCGGCGCCGCGAGACGCTGCGCGTAGAGACGGTCGTAAGGCAGGGGTTTCCCGTCGGTTCCGGTCAAGAGCGGCAGACCGTGTTTCCGACGGGCCTTGTTTCCGGTGATGAGCGCAAAGGAGTTCTGAATGGTCGCCGTCGGCCCCGAAAAGATCGCGATCTTCGGCTTGGGCCCGGACGCCGGTCCGGGAACCGTCGCCGCGAACGCCGTTTGCGCCCCGACGAGAAGGAAGGCGCACGCTGCAAGGAAGACCACCCCGAGCCAGGGCGATGCCCTGATCGTTCTACGAAACGTGCGCAGGGGGTATTTCCCAATCCCGAAGGGATTGCGTCCCAAAGCCCAGGGTTGCGAGGAACGAGCTAACCTGGGTGGGATGGCTGAATCACCCACAACCCCAACAGGGTTGCGTCGAGGTGGCACAACCCCATTGGGGTTGATGCATTGAACGTCGTTTACCAAGGGTAGGCCCGCTTCGCGGTCCAACCCTGGGCTTCGGGACGGAATCCCGTTGGGATTCAAGACCGGAGAAGTGGCCAAACTCCAGGCCACTACGGAGCGTCGACACCGAGGGCGTTGCCCCGGGCTGGGTCTGGTGACGCCCTTCACGCCCGCCGGTTCATGGTCCGAATGCCCGGTTCGCGGACCGTGGTCGCTACCCGTCAACCAAAGCCGCCCTGGAGGGTTTCGCTCCGTCGGAACCTGTTGAACCCTAGTCCCAACCCGATCCTCGGCGCCGACGGAGCGGCGCCCTCCATCACACGGTATCTCCCTTGACCTTCGCGCCGTAGCGCAGACTGCCCAGTCTGCTGTGCCGCCGGTTGCCCAACCGGCAGGTGCAACCTCGACCACAACCGGACCCGCAGGCAGCGCTGCCTGAGACACAGCAGGTTGGGCAACCTGCGCTACAACCTCGTCCGGGCCTCTCCGTGAACCGTGGTTCATGGCCCCAATGCCCGTCAGAATTTGGAGGTGGTTGCTACCCGTGAACCGAGTGGCTTCGGCTTCCTCCCCCTTCTCATGCATCACCATGTTCATTCAAATGGGAACGGGTTGATAACCGCCCAGCGTCTGCTCCAGGTGGGCCATGGCTGCGAAGACCACGTGCTCCGTCCATGGCCGTCCCACCACCTGCACTCCGATCGGCAGCTTGTTCTTGCACGTCCCACCCCGCACCACCCCGGCCGGATACCCCGTCACGTTGTAGATCGACGTGAAACTCGCTCCGGGCAGCTCCGTCACCTTGTCGGGATCACCAATCATCGGGATCGGTGTCGCACGCACCGGGCAGATCAGGAGGTCGTACTTCTCCATGAACGTCAGGATCTCGGTCTTGATCGCGTCCTGCGTCTCCAGCATCTGGACGAACTCCGCCACCGGCACCTGGGGTTGATCGAATTTCCGCGAAGGCCCCGGGACGATCGTCTTGTAATGTTCGGTCAACCGCTTCTGCCAGGCATTGCCGTCGCCGCTCGTCAACTTCCGACGCAATTCAATCGCCTCCATGATCCGCGGAGGAACGTCCTCTTCCATCGCGCAACCGGCCGCGGCCAGGGCCTTCGCCGCCGCCTGGATCACCGCAACGACTTCGGTGGAGGAACCCACCGCTCCGGGTCCCTGCTGGGTGTAGAACGCCACCTTCAGCCCGCCCAGCTTCACCACCGTCATGTCCCCCATTGGCGCCGCGTGGATCGCCGCATCCCTGTAGTCCGGGCCGCTGATGATCGGAAGAATCGTTCCCAGATCCTCCACCTTTCGCGCCATTGGCCCCAGTTGCTGGTAGTAGTCGAAGGTCCCGCCGTAATCGATGATGTGCCCCGTTCTCGGCACACGGCCCGAGGTCGGCTTGATTCCCGCGATGCCGCAAGCATGCGACGGTCCACGGATGCTTCCCCCGAAGTCACTGCCGATATCGAACGACGACCCGCCCGCCGCCACGATCGCCCCGGCCCCGCCGCTGGAACCGTACACCGTGTACCGCGGGTCGTAGGGATTCCGCGTCATTCCATAAAGAATGTTCGCCGTCGTCCCCAATCCGGACACCCCGCCCGTCGTGAACTCAGGCGTGTTGGTCTTGCCCAATAAAATGGCACCGGCGGCGCGCAGCCGTGCGACTACCGTCGCGTCTCGTGGAGGAACGTAATGCGAGCGTCCTTGCGTGCCGCCGGTGGAAATCACCCCTTCCGTCTCGATCGAATCCTTGATCGTCATGGGCACACCGTGCAGCGGCCCCTTCACCTGCCCCTTCGCCAGCGCGTCGTCAGCCGCCTTCGCCTCCGCCAGCGCCCGCTCAAAACACGGCATCACCACCGCGTTCAACATCGGATCCACCTTCTGGATCCGCTCGATGTGCCGTTGCACAACCTCCATCGACGACACCTTCTTCTCGCGGATCATCTGCGCCAATCGGGTCGACGACATGAACAACGGATCGGTGGATGTGTCCGCCGAGGCGCGGAAACCGCCCACGGTACCGGCGATCCCGCCAGCCGCGGACACTAGGGAGGTGACGCGCCCGCGGCCTCGGCGGCCAAAGAGTTCGCGACGGGAAAACGAGGGTCCTGCCTTGGAAGAAGCCGGGACGGAAGCGGCGTCAGGACCAATGGGTTGAGTGGAATGATTCATGGAGTCAGAAGGGAAGAGGTTTGGATTCGGCGAATTACCGTGAGGCGAACAGGGTTCCGGGCGGCTTCCAGCCCCCCGTCTTTTCCAGGTGACGCGCCACGGCGAGAATGCGGTCCTCACACCAGGGCTGCCCGACGATCTGCAATCCCAGTGGCAAGCCCTCGGCGGAAGTCCCGTACCGCACGACCACCGCCGGCCATGTGGTGAGGTTGTAGATCGAGGTGTACCCGGCGCTCTGCGGCACCGGCTTGTCATGCGACGGCGCCGGAAAGGCGTTCGTCGGGCAGAGAATAATGTCGTAGCTCCTCATCCACCCCAACAACCGGCTCCGGAGCGCGTCCTGACGTTCCATGTAATCCGTGAACTCGGCCGTCGTTATGGACACTCC
>JBBQIU010000578.1:0-3388 GCA_038325245.1 Verrucomicrobiota bacterium | reverse complement strand
ACCTTGATGCCGTGTTGATGGGCGAGTTCGGCCAGTTCGGTGGTCTCAGCGGCGGTGTACACGGTGCCGCATTCCGTCGCCTGGGTGAGACTGAGGGCAGCTGGTTTCGAGGAGTGCAGGGGAAAATGGTCTTGAATGGCGGAATGGACGGTTTTGGGGGCGAGCTTTCCACGATCGCCTGTGAGGGGGATGAGCTTGGCGCCTCCGGTGAAGAATTCCGGTGCCCCGCACTCGTCGAGCTGGATGTGGGAGGAGGCGTGGCAGAGAACGGCGTGGTACGGCCGGCAGAGGGTGGCGAGGGAGAGGGCGTTGGCGGCGGTTCCGTTGAAGACGAAGAAGACGGCGCAATCGGTCTCGAACCATTCCCGGATCAGGTCGCAGGCCCGGGCGGTCCAGGGATCCTCGCCGTAGCCCGCGATGTGGCCGTTGTTGGCTTCGGCGAGGGCGCTCCAGACATCGGGGCAGATGCCGGAATTGTTGTCGCTGGCGAAGTGCCTGGGGCGATGGGGAAGGGGGGTGCTCATGTGAGTTTCCAGGGTGAACGACCGGGGAGGATGAAGGGGAGACCGGGAGCGGCGGATGTGGCGCCCTTGAGGTAGGTCATGGGACGGAGGAGGTTCCAGGGTTTGGACACAAATTGGGATAAGGAATCGGGGCGCCTGACGGGCGCCATCAAACCCAGCCGAGGGCAACGCCCTCGGTAGTCCCCGTCCGTATCCATCCACGCCCTGAAAGGGCAACCCATGGGCCGACGTCCTTGGGTTGCCCTTTCAGGGCGAACACACGGGGGTGGTCGTCGTTCCGAGGGCATTGCCCTCGGCTGGGTATGGACGAGGCCTTCGGCCTCGACGGCAGACGGTGATTCGGCGATCCCACCCAGGGTAGCTCGTACCTCGCAATCCTGGGCTTTGGGACGCCATCCCTTCGGGAATGGGAAATGCCCTCCGCGCACGCTGTGTAGAACGATCAGGGCATCGCCCTGGGCGGTCTCATGCCGCCCCACTTGGCGGCGGCCGGCCAGAAATGGCCAAACTCCAAGGCGCCGCTCCGTCGGCGCCTTGGATTGGGTTGGGGCTGGAGTTCAGCAGGTTCCGACGGAGCGGAACC
The DNA here is from genome assembly GCA_038325245.1 of Verrucomicrobiota bacterium. Classification (GTDB taxonomy): domain Bacteria; phylum Verrucomicrobiota; class Verrucomicrobiia; order Limisphaerales; family CAIMTB01; genus CAIMTB01. Next base: position 2,281 of record JBBQIU010000578.1, on the reverse strand, counting down.
CTCCAGGGCGGCTTCGTTTTATGGGTGGGAACGTTACGTGAGCAGGGGTCGTATGACCTTGCCGTGGACGTCGGTCAGGCGGAAGCGGCGGCCCTGGAAAAAGTAGGTCAGGCGCTCGTGGTCGACGCCGAGGAGGTGGAGGAGGGTGGCGTGGAGGTCGTGAACGTGGACGCCATCCTCGGCGACGTTGTAACCGAATTCGTCGGTGGCGCCGTGGACGGTTCCGGGCTTGGCGCCGCCTCCGGCCATCCAGATGGAGAAGCAGCGTGGATGATGGTCGCGGCCCTAGTCGGTGGCGGTCAGCTTACCCTGGGAGTAGTTGGTGCGACCAAATTCGCCGCCCCAGACGACGAGGGTATCCTCGAGCAGCCCGCGTTGTTTCAGGTCGGTGAGGAGGGCGTGGCAGGGTTGGTCGGTCTCCTTGCACTGTTGTCTGATGCCATTGGGCAGGCCGCCGTGCTGGTCCCAGCCCTGGTGATAGAGCTGGATGAATTTGACGCCGCGTTCGGCGAGACGGCGGGCGAGCAGGCAATTGGCGGCGAAGGTGCCTGGTTTCCTGGCATCGGGACCGTAGAGTTCGAAGGCGCTTTCGGGTTCGCCGGAGAGGTCGGTGGCCTCGGGAACGCTGGTTTGCATCCGATAGGCCATTTCGTACTGGGCAATGCGGCCATCGATTTCGGCGTCGCCATTTCGATCAGCGGCGTGGGCGTGGAGATCCCGGAGCCGGTCGAGCATGAGGCGTCGGCTGGCTGGGGTCGTTCCTTCGGGATTATTCAGGTACAGGACGGGTTCCTTGCCGGCGCGGAACTGGACTCCTTGATGTTGGGAGGGAAGGAAGCCGCTTCCCCAGAGGCGCGAATAGAGGGGTTGATCGACTTTGCCTCGGGTGACCAGGACGACGAACGCGGGAAGGTTTTCGTTGTCGCTGCCGAGGCCATAGTGGACCCACGCGCCCATGCTGGGGCGGCCGGAGATCTGAGAGCCGGTCTGAAGGAAGGTGATGGCCGGGTCGTGGTTGATGGCCTCGGTGTACATCGAGCGGACGATGCAGAGTTCGTCGGTGATCTTCGCGGTGTGGGGGAGAAGTTCGCTGATCCAGGCTCCTGACTTCCCGTGCTGGCTGAATTTGAAGGCGGAGCCTGCCATGGGAAGGGTGGCCTGGTTGCCGGACATGCCGGTGAGGCGTTGTCCCATGCGAACCGACGCCGGCAGTTCCTGCCCATTGCGTTCATTGAGCAAGGGCTTGTAGTCGAACGTCTCGAGCTGCGACGGGCCGCCGGCCATGAAGAGGTAGATGACGCGTTTGGCTTTGGCAGCGTGATGAAGCGGGCGACCGAGGATTCCGAGATCCTGAGCCCCCGCCGTCGGGAGGGTCGCCGCCTTCGCGGGATGAACCAGATGGGCGAGGGCGATACCGCCGAGGCCCATGCCGAAGCGATTCAGGAACTGTCGTCGGGAGAGGTCGGCGAAAGGGATCGGGCCAGTGCAGCGGGGATTCATAGAGGGCTTCATCGGAGCATAACAAACTCGTCGTGATTCATGAGTGCGCTGGCGAGCACAGCGGTGGCTGCGACCTCGGTGGCGGACAGCGCTTCGTTTCGGGGTTTCTGGCCGACGGCCAGGTAGGCTGTGGCGGCGTCGGGGTTGGCCAGGAAGAAGGCCCGCTGCTCTTGAAAGAGCGCCTCCAGGATTTCCAGTTCGCGGGAGTCGGGCGTTCGGCCCGTGAGGCGTCGGAAAGCGGCATGGGCGCGACGCCCTGGGGCGGAGGGATGGGCGAGCACGAGCTGTTCGGCGAGCACGCGGGCGGCTTCGAGGAATTGGGGATCATTCAGGAGGACGAGGGCCTGGAGCGGGGTGGAGGTGTTTTCGCGTTTGGCGGTGCAGACTTCGCGGGAAGTGGCGTCGAAGGTGAGCATGCTCGGTGGCGGGGCCGTTCGCCGCCAGAACGTGTACAGGCTGCGGCGGTAGAGTTTGTCGCCCTTGTCCTGATGGTAGGTTTTGCCGGTGCCGGCGTCCTCCCAGACGCCTGCTGGCTGGTAGGGTTTGACGCTGGGTCCGCCGACGGTGGGGACGAGAAGTCCGCTGGCGGCGAGGGCGCTGTCACGGATCTGCTCGGCGTCGAGGCGGTGTTTGGGGCCGCGGGCGAGCCATCGATTCTCGGGGTCGCGAGTGACGAGTTCGGGAGGGGCCTGGGAGGATTGGCGGTAGGTGGAGGAGATGACGATGAGTTTGTGCAGGGCCTTGCGATCCCAGCCTGAATCGACAAAGCGTCGGGCGAGCC
>JBBQIU010000577.1:0-3390 GCA_038325245.1 Verrucomicrobiota bacterium | reverse complement strand
GACCCAAGTCCGGATGGTCCCTGCCCAAAAACCCGCCTTCCGCCTCCGCACGCCCCAGACGCCGCGCTGTTTCCGCATAAATCACCACGCAGAAATACAGCCGCGCCACCTCAGTGAATGCCCCGAAATCACCCATCCGCGCGTACAACGCCGACACAAATCCCTCCAGCGCCAGCAACTCCGCCGCTGTCGCCGTCGCGTGCCTCTCCAGCGCCCGCTCGAACCGTCCAGGCTCACCCCAATCGTCCTCCAACGCCCTCCCCAGTCGCTCGATGCCCAAAAGTGTCAGCGTGAACCCCGACGAAAGCAGCGGGTCAACGAAACCCGCCGACGACGCCAGCAACGCCCATCCCCGACCCGCCGCGGGACCCGCTCGAAAGCCGACGTCCCGGCCATGCACAAACGGATGGGCCAATTCGGCCCCGACAAACTGTCGCGCCACCGTGGGCAGTTCCCCCATCAACCGTCCCCACGCCGTCGCCCCATCCTCAAACCGCAATCGCCGCGCCACCGACTCCACCGCCGCCACCCCCGCACTGGTGACCCCGTTTCCAAATCTCAGGACCCAGATCCAGCCGCCGTCGAATACATGATGCACCGCCGCGTCGTCGACCGCGTACGGCGCCTGATCGATCCCGGAGTGGATGGCCAGATCGGCAAGCCTGGCAACCCCTCGAAAATGGGCATACAACACCTCCGTGGGCGGAAGGTGCGGCAAGGCGTGTCTCGCAAGCCCCAGGGAACGCGCCAGAGGTCCCCCGTGGTTCCCCGCGTCCACGACGAATCGCGCCGCGATGTCCGTCGGCCGTCCGTCCCTCATTAACCCGATCCTTGCGGCCGACCAGCCGTCCCCGTTCTCAAACTGCACCGCGGTCACCTCGCAGCCGTCCCGGTAATCGACGCCTTGCCGAATTGCCTCCCGGACGAGGAAGTGATCGAAGTCCGGCCGATACCAATGGGTGTCGGCCAGTTCATCCTGCGTGCTGGCCGCAACGAGCAGTTGATCCGAACGGTCCGGACGTGCCGTGAACGGATGCCCGAGCCGATGGTGATAAAACGTAAACCCCCGCTTCAGGCCGCAGGCGACCTCCGGATGGGCCCGCTGCCAGGTCCCCCACTTCGCAAATGGGACCAACTCCTCCAACCCATACCTTCGGGTCAACTCCAGCCACAGCAGATCGGCCAGCGGCGTCGAAGACTCCCCAATCGCAAACCGCGGATGGCGCCCCTTTTCCAGCAGGACGACCGAACGCCCCAACCGGCGGGCGATGCACGCGAGCAACGAACCTCCGAAGCCGGACCCGATGACGGCGACGTCGAACATCTCCCCCGCCGCAATCAATTCTTCTTCAACCCGCGCAGGTGTTCGTCGAACCAATCCGCGAAGGTCACGAGATCCTTGTCAATCCCGGGCCAGCCATGCTTGCCCCCCTCATTCACGACCAACTTGCAAGTCGCCCCCACCTCCTTCGCCTTCTTCTCGAACAACTGGGCCTGATACAGCGGCACCAGGTCATCGGCGTCGCCATGGATGATCAACGACGGCGCCGTTTTCGCGGAAACGTAGTGAAACGGGGAGATCTCGCGGCTGTACAGCTCACGGCTCTCCGCCGTGTCCGACCGCGGGCCGAACGCCGGCTTGAATCCGGCCAGACGGCCCACGCCGCACGCGTCCTCCCCGGGAGCGCCCCAGTTGGCGAAGTCCACCGGCGGGAAAAAGCACGCGATGGCTTTCACGGCGCTGCTCTCCCGGTCCACCGGGTCCCTGGCGTCCGGAGAACCGGGGCCTCCCTGCGACGCCAATGTGAGTGAAAGATGTCCGCCCGCGCTCGCGCCAAACGCCCCCAGGGCCTCCGGCTTCACGCCCCAACGCCCCGCCTCCCGCCGGATCCATCGCACACCCCGATGCAGGTCCTGCTGGATCTCCGGAATGATGAATCGGGGCTGTGAACCGTGAACAACCGCGAAGACCGTGTAGCCTCGATCCAAAAACGGCTGCGCGAATCCCGGGTTGATCGCCTCCTTCCCCGAAAAGAAACCTCCACTCACCACCAGGATCAGTCCGTACCCGTTCTTCTCCCGCGGCTCGAAGACGTCGAGCGTCAGCGCCGTCCCGAATTTACGGCCGTAGACCAGGTCCTCGGTGCGCGTGTACCCAGGCTTCTCTTGTCCGAATGCCGAAGGCACCCCGGGCATGGACCCATTCGCCAGTGCGGCGAGGACCAAGAGCACGACCGCACCCATGCGCCAAATCGAAAAGCCGTTCGCGGAGGACATGACGCGGATCTAACCGATCGCCCCGACCCGATGCAAGGAACGGACTCCGTCATCCCCATTCGACAAAGAGCCGGGCACACGGGGTTCCCGTAGGTCCCTGCGGCAGACTGGATGCCTGCCGCAGAGACGGCGGTTCGTGGAGTCGCGCATTAGCGCTGGATCAGCCGATAGTATTTCGGACCTCCCAAGGGCGTGACCACAACGACGTTGTTGGCGCCTTCGCTAATCACGGGCGCCGGATCATCGGCCCAACCGGACGGCAGGGCCATCGTGGATTGGAGCACGAAGCCCGTCGAGGCAGCCGGCCAAGAGATGCGAAGCGCGAGCCCGGAACGGGTCGTACTCAGCGACGGAGCTGGCGCCGGAGTGGAACCACCCTTGGCGCCGACGGCCATGAGGCCCTCCACGCGAAGTCCGGTAGGGCCGCCGGCCGAGTCGCCGTTGGTGACCTTGAACTCGATCTGATTCACGCCTGACTTGAACGCGCGGGAGACCGAGAACCCTGTGAATGCGGAGAAACCCGATTGGGTGGCGCCGGTAGGCACGCCGTTCACGAGGAGTTCGGCGGAGTTGTCGGAGGCCCAGGTACCCGATAGGACCACGGTGGCCGGATCGTAGCCGGTGAGGTCGAGGTTCTGGGTGTAGACGTAGACCCCGCCGGCGGTCGCGGCACTGGGGTCCGGTCGGGGTCCGATCCATCGGGACAGCTCGTTATTGGCGATCCACGGACCCTCCACGATTGGGAAGAAGCCGCTGTCCTGGGCGTAGACCGTGGTCGACGCCGCGTTGTCGGCATTCGTCGTCAGGGTGTAATGCGGATCAACCGCGCGCTCTCCCAGCAGAACGCGGACATTGTCGACGCCGGAATCGAACAGGCCGGGGATGGATTCGAGCACATTCACGCGGGCCATTGCGCTGGTGCTGGTCCCACCGGCATTCCTCACCTGAACCGAGTACTCTCCGCTGTTGCCGGGGATCAGATTTTCCAGGGTCAGGGTCGACCGTGTCTGGCCGGCAAGAGCCTGACCGTCTTTCATCCATTGGTAGGTCAGGGTGCCGCCACCCGCGGCGGCGACACTCAACACGACACTGCCGCCCGTGGTCGCGGACGCC
>JBBQIU010000576.1:0-3402 GCA_038325245.1 Verrucomicrobiota bacterium | reverse complement strand
GACCCCGCCCCCCGGGCTCGCCCCCCAGCTCCTGCCCCAGGCGCTCTCCTCAGCCGCTTCCACACCCGCCCCCGATACCGTCTCCATCGCCACCCTCATGTCCTCCACCGTCATCAAGACCGCACTGATCATCGGCGGGCTCGTACTGGGCCTCGCCATCAGTCTCCAACTGGCGAGACACCAGACTCCCTCCTCCATTGCCCCTCCCCCCGGGAATTCGCCAGGAACAGCCCAAGGCCCCTCACCCTTGGACGTCGCCGTCCGGACTCGGATGATGGCGGTCAGGGAACGCGGGGCGGATGCCAGGACCGATGCGGCGGAGTCCGCCGCACTTGCCAGGCTTCGGGAGGCCTTGCACGCCGCCACCTCTCGCCCGGCGAGAGTCCGCCCGGATCCCACTATCCGGAGCGCCATCGAAGCGTGGGCCGGCCCGCGCAGCATCTTCCTGCCCCTTCTGCGGGAGGCGCTGGCCAGCGACCGCCCCGAGGTGGTCACCCGCGCTGCCAGTGGCGTCATAGTGCTTGGTCCCGACGCCATCGACTGCGGCCAGGATCTCATCCTCGCCCTCCGGAACAACTCCTCCGGCCACACCATCGCGAGCCTCGGGTGGGCCCTGGCCCGGATCGGACCCGCTCCGGACCTCCTCCGTGACGTGCTCACGGTGATTTGGGAGAAACCCCAGCACAACCTCGCATTCGTCGCGTGTCTCGAATCCCTCGCCGGCGAAGATGCCTCCAGGGTCCAATCCGCCCTGGCACCCCTGCTCCGGGACGCCGATCCCCAACTGCAGGAACTGGCCTCAGCGGTGCTCGTGAAATCCACCTCCTCCACCCCGGTTCCCGAGCTGCTCCGCATCGCCATCGCCTCCCTGTCCTCCGACAACCTGAACTCCCAGCACCTCGGACTCGAGATTGTCAGCCGCTGCGCGACCAACCCGCGGCAGGTGGCGGACAGGGTCTCCCTCCATCGTCTCGGAGCCGCCACCGACGATGTCGTGGCCGCCCTGATTCAGGTCGCGAACCACAGCCAGCTCGTCGAACGCCGGACCCGCGCTCCGCGCGCTTCTCGACCAACTCGAACCCGCGCTCCGCCGCGAGAACCCGGACTTTGATCGGTGGCTGTCGCAACAGGAGGCGACCGATCAATTCCGGCGTCGGATGGCGGCGGGCCGGCTGGGCGTCGATGAACTCGTCGAGGGCCTGACCCGGCATCCGGGAGTCTCCCATGGCGTGGCGACGAAGCTCGCGGAATACGGTCCCGAGGCCCGAGCCGCCCTGCCGGCACTCCACCGCGCTCTCGAGGCCCTGGAACCTCCGGAAGGGAACTCCCCCTTCGATCATTCGACCGCCCTTGAGCGCCGCGGCCACATCATCGAAGCGATTCGGAAACTCGCCCCCGAACAGCCCTCACCGCTCTTCTCGCGCAGGGACGTTCAAATACTCCTCGATCCGCTCTCACCCCGCTCGACCCCCGGGTTGTCCGAACCGCGAATGGAGGCCCTGCAACGGTCTCTCACACCGGCTCTCCTGGATTGGCTCAAGCCCGGCGAGAAATTGCTGCCCGACCACCTCCGGCAGTTCCTCGCGGCCGTCGGGGAGGTCGAACCGCACTTCCGGGACGCCTTGCTCACCGCCACGCGGAAGGTCGATCCGGACTTCGCGGTCCCCGAGGATCATGCTATGCCCTCAAAACCGCAGCGGGCTCACTGATTGTCAAATTTAGAGATGTGACCCTCGGCTGTCGGAATTTCCCCACTTGATGTCGGCCCTGGCTGTGTTCGCGGCGGAGGAAAGTGTGCAATGGGGTCACGTCCCGACACACGCCAAATGGGGGTTTCCAGGCTCGGGAGATGGGGGCAATGGGGTCGAGACTGAAGTAGAGACTATTCGGTCTCGGTGGAAGCGGGCCTGAGCGTCGAGAGTCTAGTTGTTGTATGTCTGGACTTGACCCCATGGCTCCACCTCTGGGCTTGACCCCGTTGCCTTTCCTTGGATCGAGGCGGGAAATCCGCCTTGACAGGCCCACCGATGTGATGGCGCAAAATGCGTGGTGAATTCCCGTTGCTTCCTCTTCCAGGGACTGACCTTATCCGGCTTCTACCTCGCGATCCTCTGCCCGAGTTGGGCCGTCCTCCAGGCGCCCGTGCGGGTCATGGTCGTCCCCGGCGACGCCGAGGTCAGGATCGAATGGTCGGCCGTGCCCGGTGCGACCGGTTACCACGTGAAACGCTCCGCGACGCAGGGCGGTCCGACCACGTTGATCGCCAGCAACCTCACCGCCCTGAGCTTCACGGAGACCAACCTCGTCAATGGCCGATTCTACTTCCACACGGTTTCCGCCATGCACCATGACCTCGAAGGCGCGGAGTCGGACCGACTCCGGACCGCTCCCAGCGCCGCGGTGCTGGATCTGCTGCCAGCCGGCGCCAAGGTCGAGAAACTCGCCACGGGCTTCCAGTTCATCGAGGGCCCGGCCTGGCTGGCCTCCGACGGAGGCTTCCTGCTTTTCAGCGACATCAACGCTAATCGCCTGATCCGTTGGACCCCTGACGGTGGCGCCGTGACCTTCCGGCAACCCAGCGGTCAGGCCAATGGGAACACCGTGGATCGGCAGGGCCGACTGATCACCGCCGAACACCTCAACCGCCGCGTCTCACGCACCGAACCCGACGGAACCATCATACCGCTGGTCACAGAATACGGGTCAAAGCGATTCAACGCCCCCAACGACGTCGTCGTAAAATCCGACGGTTCCATCTGGTTCACGGATCCGAATTACGGCGCCGGGCAACTGCAACCGGGCCGATTCGTCTATCGCTTCGATCCCCCCAATGGCAACGGCAACGTAAGCCTGGTCGCCACTAACTTCGATCAACCCAACGGCCTCTGTTTCTCGCCGGATGAATCCCGACTTTACGTCGCTGACTCCGGGTCGCCCCACCACGTGAAGGTGTTCGATGTGCATCCCGACAACACCCTGCATAATGTCCGGGTCTTCGCGGTGATTTCACCCGGGGTACCGGACGGCATCCGTGCCGATGCGACAGGGCGGCTGTTCGTCACGGCCGCCGATGGCGTCCAAGTCTTCTCCCCCGAGGGTATCCTGATAGCAAAACTCCGCACACCCGAGACTGCCGCCAACGTCGGCTTCGGAGGGCCCTCGGGCGACGGGATTTTCATCACCGCGAACACCTCGTTGTACGGCGTCACGCGGATGCCTGATCTCGTCGTGACCGCCATCAGCCGATTTCCGTCGAGCCCCGTGGAGGGAGCGCCGGTGCAATTCCTGGTCAGCGTCAGGAACCAGGGGACCGCATCGACGGTCGCCGGGCAGCTTTTCCGGGTCGGTTTGTCGATCGGTCAGCGAACCAACCTCCTGCAAAGCGCGGCCTTCGATACGCCA
>JBBQIU010000575.1:0-3402 GCA_038325245.1 Verrucomicrobiota bacterium | reverse complement strand
TGCATGGTGGGGCTTTTCGGGTACAATCCGCCGCTGCTGCTGGAGGCGTTGGCGCAGGCGAACAAGCTGGGCGTGATCAAGGTGGTGGCGTTCGACGAGGACGACGCGACGCTGGCCGGGGTTCAGAGTGGCGGGATTCATGGCACCGTGGTGCAGAACCCGTACATGTATGGTTTCAAGTCCGTGGAGATCCTGGCGGAGCTGGCCCGGGGCAATGCCGCGGTGATTCCGCCGGAGAAGTTCATCGACATTCCGGCGCGCCAGATCCGGAAGGACGACGTGGCCGAGTTCTGGGCGGACCTGAAGGCGAAGATGGAACCTGCGAAGTAATGGGCGCGACGCCATGAACGCGCCGCTGCTGGAAGTCCGCGGTCTGACGAAATCCTTCCCTGGCGTCCGCGCGCTCAAGCGCGTGAGTCTGACCTTGGGGAAGGGCGAAGTCGTGGCCGTCATCGGCGAGAACGGGGCGGGCAAGAGCACGCGGATGAAGATCCTGGCCGGGGTTCAGCGGCCGGATTCCGGCGAGATCCTGCTCGAGGGCCGGGCGGTGGAGCATCGGAACGTTCACGACGCCCTCGCGGCGGGCATCGCTCTGATCCACCAGGAACTCAATCTGGCCGACAACCTGGACGTTGCGGCGAACATCTTCCTGGGACGCGAACGGCTGAAAGCAGGGTTGATCGACACGGCGCGGCTTCGGCGTGAAGCGCGACCGTTCCTGGCGGCGGTCGGGCTCGAGGTCGATCCTTCGACGCGGGTCAGCCTTCTGTCGATTGGCCACCAGCAGTTGGTCGAGATCGCGAAGGCGCTGTCCGTGAATGCGCGGGTGCTGATCATGGACGAGCCGACGTCGAGTCTCTCGAGTCACGAGGCGGAGAATCTTTTCCGTGTGATTCGGGACCTTCGCGCCCGTGGGGTGAGCCTGCTCTACGTCTCGCACCGGCTGGGGGAGGTCCGGCAGTTGGCGGACCGAGTGACGGTTCTGCGGGATGGCGAGAACGCGGGAGACCTCGCGCGCGAGGAGATCGACCATGCGCACATGGTGAAGCTGATGGTGGGCCGCGATCTCTCGCAGTTCTATCCGCACGTGCCGCACGCGCCGGGCGACGTGGTTTTGGAAGTGGACGGTCTTCGCATGGCGGCGAATCCGCGGCATTGCCTGAGTTTCCAGGTCCGGGAGGGAGAGATCGTGGGTGTGGCGGGGCTGGTGGGTGCTGGTCGGACGGAGATGTTGGCGACGCTGTTTGGGATCACGCCGGCTGTGGGGGGCGTGATGCGGATGGCAGGGAGGGCCTTCGCGCCGCGGTCTCCGCGGGAGGCGATCGCCGCGGGGTTGGCACTCGTGCCGGAGGATCGCAAGAAGCAGGGCGTCATCCTGGAGATGACGGTGCGCGAGAACCTCTGCCTGGCGAGCCTCCGGCGGGACCAGCGCTGTGGCTTTCTTAGCCTCCGGGAAATGGCGCGGCTTAGCGCGGGCATGGTGCGCGATCTGCGGATCAAGACGCCGCATGATCAGCAGAGGGTCCAGTTTCTCTCCGGCGGCAACCAGCAGAAGGTGGTGCTGGGCAAGTGGCTGGCCCTGCGGCCGCGGGTGCTGCTGCTGGACGAACCGACCCGTGGCGTGGATATCGGGGCAAAGCAGGAGATCTACCGGTTGATGGAGGAACTCGCGAATCAGGGCGTGGCGATCCTCTTCGTTTCGAGCGAAATGGAGGAGGTTCTTGGGATGTCCGACCGGGCGCTGGTGCTTCATGAAGGTCGGATTGCGGGAGAACTGGCCCGCGATGCGTTAAGTGAGGAGGCGGTGATGCATCTGGCGACGGGTGGCGAACGAATGGCGGCGTAGTTCCATGAAGAAAATTATCGGCATCTCGGTCCTGCTGGCTGTGGTCTGCGTCGTCACGGCGGTGGCGAACGACAATTTCCTCAGCGGCTACAATATTGAGAACCTCGTCCGCCGCACGGCGTTGTTCGGAATCATCAGCGTCGGCGTGACTTTCGTCATCGTCACCGGTGGCATCGATCTCTCGATTGGATCGGTGGTCTGCCTGGTCGGGTGCGGGCTTCCCTGGCTGCTCACGAATCACGGGTGGTCGGTGCCGGCGGCGGTCGCCACGGTTCTGGCGGTATCTGTCGGGATCGGGCTGGTCCATGGGCTGCTCATCACCAAACTGCGGCTTCAGCCGTTCGTCGTGACCTTGTGCGGGCTTCTCCTTTACCGGGGCATCGCCCGTGGCTTCACCAACGATCAAACGGTCGGCTTCGGCGGCGAATTCCGGCCTCTTCGCACACTGGCGACGGGACAGATCAAACTCCCCTTCATCGAAGGCTTCGCGCTGCCGGCGCCCTGGGTCTTCCTGCTCGTGGTCGCCGTGCTCGCCGCCATCTTTCTCAATCGGACGATCTACGGTCGCTATCTGCTCGCCCTCGGTCGGAGCGAGGAGGCGGCGCGGTACAGCGGCATCAATACGGAACGGATGACAATTCTCGCCTATGTCATCAGCTCCACGCTGGCGGGCTTTGGCGGAATCCTGTTCGTCCTCGACGTGAACTCGGCGCAACCGGTCGATTTCGGCAACTTCTACGAGCTGTACGCGATCGCGGCCGCGGTGCTGGGCGGATGCAGTCTGCGCGGAGGAGAGGCATCGATTCTGGGGGTGATCATCGGCACGGCGTTGATGCAGGTGCTGCGAAACATGATCACGCTTATCACCACGCGAAATAACATCGAGTTCGCCATCATTGGCGCGGTGATCCTGGTCGGAGTCATCGCCGACGAACTGGTGAAGCGCTATGCAGTGCGACGCCGCGCGGCGCGAGCCCTGGCCCAGGAAACGGGATGAGGAGGAGCGATACGGTGAGGAGTGTCTTCATGGCGTGGGTTTTGGCCATTGGAGGTGCTTGTGGAGGAAATCAAAGGTGCCCTTTCCGTTGATCGTGTGCGGACCCGCGAAGGTCTCCAACTCACAGAGGTCGCCGATGCCGAGGCGGGCGGCGTAGAGGAACTCCACCTTGCCAAATTCGTGGAAGACAGCCTCGTCGGGGGCGACGCCGTCGAAGTGCCCCCGCTCGACCATGAAGGGCCGGGGCGCGATGAGTGCGGCCATTTCGGCGTAGTTGAAGGTGCTGCCAAGGTCCCACTCGAAGATTTCGTATTCCCCGGTCCAGACGTAGCTGTAGCGGCCGATGCTTCCCGCGGTTGCGGCGTTCTTGGCCACCCATTCGTTGAAGTCGGCAGAACAGATGGAGAGGACGTATTCGGGGACCAGAGGCGGGATGCGCATGGCCGACTTGCCGCCGTAGCTGAGCCCGTAGAAACCGATCCGCTTGGGATCGACGAACGGCAGGGTTTCCAGCCAATCGACGATCTGCTGGTGCTGAGGGACGATGGTCGAGAAGAGC
>JBBQIU010000574.1:0-3402 GCA_038325245.1 Verrucomicrobiota bacterium | reverse complement strand
GGGGCGTTACGAGGTCCAGGTGCTGGATTCGTACGAGAACCCGACCTATCCGGACGGCCAGGCGGGCGCGATTTATGGGATCGCGGGACCCCTCGTGAACGCGTCCCGGAAGCCAGGGGAATGGCAGACGTACGACATCGTCTTCCGCGCTCCGAAGCTGGGAGAGGACGGCAAGGTGATCCCTGGTTCCCTGACGGTCTTTCACAACGGTGTCCTGGTTCAGGATCATGTGCCCATCAAGGGCGATGCGACGACGGCGGCGCCGGCCAAGGGCGTCGTGCCCACCGGCCCGATCCATCTCCAGGACCACGGCAATCCGGTGCGGTACCGGAATATCTGGCTGCGCAAGTTGAACTGATTCATCACCTCACCCGGACGCCAGTTGGCGGGCCAGCGCGGCGGCGTCGGCGTGATTGAAGTCGGCGATCTGGGCCTGCAATGTCCGAAACGCGGGGTCGTGGACAAGGTGTCCTGGCTGGCTTTCGATGGACGCGAGCGTCGTCCGGATGGCGTCGAGATCCCCGTCGTCGAGATGTCGGGCGAGTTCCTGAAGAGCTGCCTTGGCAAACACGCCATGCGCAGGGCCCATGAAACCGGGGGGAGAGCCCTCACCCGGTTCCGCATGCGCGGAACCAACCTCTCCCGCCTCTGCTGCGCTCCGGCGGGAGAGGGATCTGGGAATGGTGGGTTCATGGGAAGCGGGCACTGGCGCCACTCCGTGGCTGGGTGAAGCGAGACGGCATGTTCACGGGAGGTTCTGCCGCACGCTCACCCCCCGATGAGCAGTTCGGGGCGTTCGGCGTCCTGGCCGGTCTTGAAGCGAGGGAAGGCTTTCAGGGAAATCGAGATCGCGATGGTGAAATCGTCGTCGTCGTCGCCAAAGACACTTTCGCGGAAACGGACGGTCAGGGCGGCGGTGAGGCTGCGGAGGTCGCGGTAAACGGTGTAGTACTGCTCCTGAAGAACGGCCTCGCGAATCTCGTAATAGTGGGAGGTACGGAAGCCCCAGTTTTCGTTGAAGCGGAGGTACAGGCGCGTGCCGAGCAGGTTGCCGCCCACACCGAGGGCGGGATCATCCCGAGTGTAACGGTGGGTGACGCCGAGGGACCAATCGGAGCCAGGCTTGAAGGTCGCGGAGGTTTGGGATTCGCGAAGGACGGCGTCGTTGGGGTTCACGCGCAATTCGGAATTGAGCGTGAGCCAACGGCGTGGCTTGAAGTCGGCTTCGGAATAGACGTCGCTGAAGGTGTCCTGGTCGCGTCGGGGATCGAGGTGCCAGTCCGTGATAACGGCCCAATCGAGGATGTCCTCAATCTGTCCGTTTCGTTTCGTCTGGAGTTTGTTGCGGACACCAAGCCGCAGGGCGTTCTGGCTGTCGATGGAATCGATCGAGTTGTAATCGGGATAGTTGACCGGCAGCAGTCGCAGGCTGGGCAATTCGGTGTCGAACTGGGGGAGTTCGAGGGGGACTGCGTTGGGTTCCGGCGTGAAGGCGTAGTTGACCGAGGGTTCGAGAATGTGCCGCAGCCCGGAGACGTCCCAGAACTTGTTCTCGGCGTTCTTCCATAGCCGGTGGGCCTTGAAGGAGACCTCGGCGCCCGCGTTGACGACGCCCCGCGTTTTGGCATCGAGCTCGTCCCAGCCGTCGCTGGCGGTGTCGCCGTAGTACGTGAACCGTCCACCCACGCGGGGCGTGACATTGAGCCAGCCGAAGAAGGTCTTCGGGAGTAGGAACTGATGGAAGGTGTCGGCGCGGAAGGCGGAGTAGTCGTTGGTGGTGCCGGGGTCGGCGTAGCGGTGCTGGAACCAGCCGGCGGAGTTCTCGCCTTCGTAGAAGATGGGGGACTGCCCGAGTTGCTGGCGATGGGCGGAGAGCTTGACGTCGGGGAGTCGTTCGACCGTTTCGAAGAAGTCGTTGACCTGGACGCGGGCGAGGGTGTTGAGGGTGAAGTTGGGCCAGGCCTGCTGAACCTCGAAGAATGAACTGGGGAGCGGATTGCGGCGGTACTCGCCTTCGAAGAAATCGCGGACGACCCAGGCGTCGGACTGTTTGCGAACGACGGCCTTGGCGGTGAGATCGTCCCGGAGGTTGACGGCGTGGTCGAAACCGATGCGGTAGCGCTGGGGGCCGATGGGCTGGCCGGTGACGGGATCCTCCCCGGGATTCTGATCGGCGATCCAATATCCGGTGAGCAGACCCTTGCCGAGCGGTTCGAGGTCGTACTTGAGTTCCGGCCCGAGACCCAGCCCGCGCCGGGTGTAGGGGTCGATGTTCAGGGACGCCTGGGAATTGGTGCCGAGATCGACCTGATAGGAGGCGCGCAGATAAGCCCCGTAGAGGCTGCGGTAGCCGGGGGTCAGAACCCAGCGGAGCGGGTGTTCGCCGAAGCGCCGGGTGTAGTACGGATACCAGAAGACGGGGGTGTCGCCGACGTAGAGGGTGGCGTCGCGTGCGGTGATCCGACGGTCCTCGCGGATGGTGATGGACCGGGCGCGGATGCGATACCCGGGTTCCGCGAGGTCGTCGGTGGTGACGAATGCGTTGGTGAGTCCGTAGACGCGGTTCGTTCCGACGGGTTCGAGGGTGAGCGCGCGTTCGCCGGCGAGGAAGATGGGGGGATTGCCGAGCTTGAAATCGTCGGCGCGCATGGCGCCGGTGCGGAAGTTGTAGTTGAGCCGTTCACCGGTCCAAGTCTGGTCGCCGCGCTCGAGGCTGACGGCGCCTTCCGCTGTTGCCTCACCCAGGTCCTGATCGAGGCGGATGCGAAGCGCGGTCAGGGTGGCGTCCCGGTAGATGACCTGGACGCCGTTGGTGGCGCTCACCGTTCCTGTCTGGAAATCGTACTCGAATCGAAAATCCGGGTTCAGGTGGCGGACTTCGATGAGGTCGGACGGCGCGTTGGTGGCGAAGCCCGCAACGGGGGCACTCTCCGCGGGGATGTCCTGGGCGACTGCCGCGGCGATCCCGGCAAAATTCAGGGCCAGGTATTGCAGCGTGCGAGGAACGTTCATGAACCGCGGCCAGCGAAGCACATTCCCGACAGCGGTGCCAAGGGACGAATCCGGCGCTCACTTCACAACGGGATGAAGGACGATGTTCCGGTAGTCGACGGCTTCGTGATCGCCTTGGAGATAAATGGGGCCGGGGCGGAACTCGTCGGACCACAGCGCACCGCCGGTGCAACCGAGAACGGGCTCGTTGTCGATGATCTTCACGCCATTGAGGATCACGGTGACGTGGCGGTCGATGAGCGTGATGTCGAACGTCTGCCATTCACCGGGGGCCTTGGAGGGATTCGAAGTCGGGGTGATCCGTGAATAGACGCCTCCGATCCCATGGGAGTCCGGCTTGCGGTTGAAGGAGTCGGAAACCTGGACTTCATAGATGCCGCGGAGATAGAT
>JBBQIU010000573.1:0-3405 GCA_038325245.1 Verrucomicrobiota bacterium | reverse complement strand
CACGGTTGCCAGAACGCGGAGGGCGGGGGCGAACCGGGTCCAGGGGCCGGGAGCATTGGAGGGTCCGAAGGCGAGGGCGGCCAGGCGACGGATGCGACGTTTGTGGAGCCACTCGCCGAGGCTGGCGAGGAGGCCGGCTGCAACAGGGATGGCGAGGACGGTCCACATGCTGCCTCAATACGCTGAATACACCGCCCGATGGAGCGGGCCGGGTCAAGGCGGCAGATTTAATGATCCTCTTGCGAGCGGAATGTCTTTCTTGCGGGCCGACTCCCAGCGCGTCAGGGTCCGCGCGTTCCCCGTCGTTTGAAGGATCGCAGCCTGTCGTCGATTTTTCGGCCCAGGCGGCTTCCGTGGTCCATCACGGCATTGCTGTGGTCGCGTGGCGCCGGCATTCGGATTCGGCGGGGATTCGTGCGAAAATCGAACCCTAACTCATCCACTTCAGATGAAATCCAAATCCCAACTATTCCTTGGAAACGGCAGGCGGCGGCGATGGGCACCACCGCTGTTAACGGCGCTAGGATTGGCGGCGGCGGCGAGTGCGAGTGCGGCTCTCCAGGACGGGCTTGTCTCGTACTGGCCGCTGGACGAAGTGGTCGGCACAAAGACGCCGGATCTGGCGAGCGGCTACGACATGGAGCTGGCCAACCTGACGGCCTCGGATCTGGTGGATGGCAAGCGGGGTAAGGCCTTCAAGTTCGACAATGCGCGTCAGACGTTTCTGAGGCGGGTGAACAGTCCAGGGGAGCAACTGCCGATCAACCAGTATCCGGCTTTCACGATCACCTTTTGGGCGAACGTGGTGGGGACGGGGTTGGTGGATCTGCGGTTGTTCTCGGAGGGGAGCACGACGAACAACAATCCCTTGTTCAACCTGGGGACGGACAGCACCGGGGCGACCGGGGCGCTGGACGTGTTCCTGCGCCGTGCCGGTTGGACGGTGGTGAACCATATCAAGACGGAGGCGACGCCGTTGGATGGGACATGGAAGCACATCACGTTCGTGCAGTCGGCGGACGGATCGCGGGCGGTGTACATCGATGGCGTGCGGGATTCGCTGGAGATCGCGCCGAAGGAGGAGGGGGACTGGGGGCTGAACACGACGACGATCGGGGGAATCCTGCGGGGGAACCCGACCCATTGGCTGACGGGGATGATGGACGACGTCGCCCTGTGGAACCGGGCCTTGAGCGAAGCGGAGATCACGCAGGTGGTGAATGAAGGGTTGGTGAGCGTGTTCCCGCCGCTGGCCACCCGCATGGTGTCCTACTGGCCGATGGACGAGGTGATCGGGGTCAAGACACCCGACTTGGTGAATGGCTACGACATGGAACTGGCAAACCTGAGCGCCTCGGACCTGGTGGATGGCAAGAGGGGGAAGGCCTTCAAGTTCGACAACGCGCGGCAGACGTTCTTGAGAAGGGTGAACAGTCCCGGGGAACAACTGCCGATCAACCAGTATCCCGCATTGACCGTGTCGATCTGGGCGAACGTGGTGGGGACCGGGTTGATGGATCTGCGGCTGTTCTCGGAAGGGAGCACGACGAACAACGATCCGTTGTTTAACCTGGGGACGGACAACACGGGGGCGACCGGGGCTTTGGATGTTTTCCTGCGCCGTTCCGGATGGTCCGTGGTGAATCACATCAAGACCGAGGCAACCCCGCTGGACGGCACCTGGCGGCACATTGTCTTCGTGCAGGAAGAAGACGGAGCGCGGGCGGTGTACATCGACGGGGTGAAGGATTCGCTCGAAATCCCGCCTAAGGAGGCCGGGGATTGGGGACTGAACACGACGACCATCGGCGGGATCCTGCGGGGCAACCCGACGCATTGGCTGACGGGGGTCCTCGACGAGGTAGCGCTTTGGAACCGGGCGCTGGCGCCAGCGGAGATTACAACGTTGTTCCAGGACGGAACGCCGATTCCGTTCAGCAAGCCGCAGCCATTGGCGATCCGGTCCTTCACGTCAGATTTCTCGGCCATCGCGGTGGGAGGCACGGCGACGCTCCGTTGGGACGTCACCAAGAACGTCCAGGTCCTAATCGACAACGGCGTCGGTGACGTCACGGCGCAGACCGTCTCGGGGCTGGGTTCGGTCGATGTGACGCTCACGCAAAGCAAGACCTACCAAATCCAACTGGTCCGCGGGACGGAGACGCTGTCGAGCACCCTGACGGTGTCGGCGATCGCCGACGTGGCCGAGGGCTGGACCCTGCTGGAGAACTTCGACCGCTATGGCGTGGGGAATCTGAACGGCAACGGAAACTGGCGCGACCTCACGCCGGCCGGTTTCTCGATTGAAGACGTGGCCGGCAACAAGATGCTGGCGCCTACAGGCCCTATCGCGGGCGCTGTGCTGGCGCTTCAAAAGCTCACGATACCCGAGGGTGAACGGCGCACCCTGTTCGTGCGCGTCTTCACGCAGGGCGACCCCGGCGAACTCTTGCGAGGGGAGGTCGTGCTCACCGACCGCCGGCTGCGATTTGGCAACGAGATCAACAACGGTCCCGGAGTTGTGATCTCCGACGAACAGGACGACCTGGATCGGTTGGGCGGGGCGAACGGGTATCAGGGATTATTGGAGTTCTTCGATCCTCCTCTGGACGCGATGGCGCCCTACAACGTCTGGATCGACGTTCACAACGGGCCCTTTGTGAACCCGAACCCCGACACGGGAGAGCCCGGCAGCACGGGTGACACCTATTCCATCCATGTGCAGAAGGACGGAGGCGGAGCTCGAACGACGATTCTGCAGGATTACGCGGCGGACCGGAATCCGGTAGGTCAGGCGGATACCGGGTTCACGCTGCCGATTCTGGACAGCCTCTCGATCCTCGGGCGCGCCAGCCACAGCACCACGAAGAACCTGCTCTTCGATGATTTTTACCTGAGCAAAACCGGATTCCTGACGACGGTGCCGCGCGCGTTCGGGGCGACGACGCCCGTGCCGGGCACGGCGCCGACGTTGGGTGTGCAGCGTTCGGGAAGCCAGGTGCAGATCACCTATGCGGGCGGCAGTCTTGAATCCGCTCCCGCAGCCAACGGTCCCTGGGACGCGGTTGCGGGCGCGACGTCGCCTTACAATGCCAGCACGGACGGCACGCAGCGGTACTTCCGCGTAAGGCAGTGAGTGGGTGCGCCGGTCCGCGCCCACGAAGCGCGGAGAGGAAATGTTCGGGGGATGGGTGAACCTGGGAAGCGATCCCGTCCTTCCGATTCTCTGCGTTCCCTGCGTTTTGAGTGGCCTGCCCGTTTGGATTTAGGCCACAGGGAACGCAGGGAGCGCAGAGAAGGAAACGTGAGACTTCGAAGGGCGCTTCCTGCCCTGCCTCGTGACGCCCGGGAATCCTCTTTCCCCGCTCCCGATCCGGGCGGCAATCCGCACGGGTTCATGGCGGG
>JBBQIU010000572.1:0-3406 GCA_038325245.1 Verrucomicrobiota bacterium | reverse complement strand
GGGGAAATCGCTCAGCATGTTTCGGAGGGCTTGGCCGCAGGTTCTCGGGGCACGGGTTCGCGTTGCTCGCATCCGGTGATCCAAGCTTTTCTCTCGCGCCGCACGCCATTCCCTCTCCCTTTGGGAGAGGGTTAGGGTGAGGGGTTCCCGGCAGGCTCCTTACGACGACCTCGCGAAAGTTCATGGGTAGGCGGATTTCCATGGCGTCTCGGTACGGGATGGCATCGCGGGCACGGTAGCGGGCCGAGGGAATGGAGCAAGCTGGGTTGGCGTTTGGCGGTTGGCCCTGCCACGGTCGAAGGATGCGCGTGTTGATCGTGGGGTGCGGGTACGTGGGAATGCGGGTGGGGGAGGAGCTGGTTCGCCAGGGAAATGAAGTGGTGGGAATTCGGCGAACGGCAGGCGGGGAGGAGGCGATTCGGTCCGCGGGCATGGAACCGGTGATCGGGGACATCACGGCTGCCGATTTCGTCCTGCCGCCCGGTCGGTTTGACGGGGTGGTGTTCACGGCGTCGGCCGGGGCGGGGGCGATGGAGGCGGCGACACGTGCGGTGCAGGTGGACGGATTGGCACGGGTGGCGGGAGCCTTGGCGATGGATCCGCCGAAGCGGTTCATCTATGCGGGGAGCAAGGCTGTGTATGGGCAACAGGATGGGTCGGCCGTGAAGGAGACGAGCGTGACGCAACCCGAGGGGGCGAAGGCCCGGGTTTGGCTGGAGGCGGAACGGTGGCTCCTGAGTGCGGGGAAAAAGGTGGGTCCGGTGGTCCTGCGGTTCGGAGATATTTACGGACCTGGGCGGGAGTTGTTCGTGGAATCCTACTCGAAGAATCGTTTGAAGATCGCGGGGCAGGGGCAGCGGCACTTGAACCTGATTCACCGCGACGATGCGATTGGGGTGATCCTCGCCGCACTTCGCAGCGGGCGGCCAGGCGAGGTGTACAACGCGGTGGATGACGAACCGATCCGCGAGACGCAGTTCTTTTCGTGGCTGGCGGAGACGCTGGGGAAGTGGCTTCCGCCCTATGGACCCGAGGAGTCGGATCCGGTGCGTCGACAGGAGTTGGCGAACTGCAAGGTGTCGAATCGACGTCTGACCATGGAGCTGGGGTACCGGTTGAAGTACCCGAATTTCCGGCAGGGCTATACGGCCGAGATCAAGCGGCTGACGGACGAGGGGCTATTGGACGTGGTGCCGGAAGATCGGTGATCGGTTTTTACCGTGTCTCTGAAGCTTTGTGGCCAAACCCATCAACTCGTGCGCCCGCGGGCGATGGTGTCGGGGTGACGGGCGCGGCTGGTGGCGACGTCGTAGGTGATGAGGCACTTGAGGTAGAGGTCGTGGAGGCAGTTGTCCATGAGTACCATGCCCTCCTTGCGGCTCATCTGGATGACGTTCTCGAGTTGGTGGAGCTGGCTTTCGCGGATGAGATTCCGGACGGCGCCATTGGCGAGGAGGAGTTCGTAGGCGAGAACGCGGCGGTTGCGATCGACGGCCGGAAGCAGGTCCTGGGCGATGATGCCCTGAAGGGAATTGGCGAGCTGAAGAATGATTTGCTTCTGCATGGAACCTTCGAAAACGCCGACGATGCGCTCGAGGGCGTGGGCAACGCTGGGTGAATGCAGGGTCGCAAGGACGAGGTGTCCCGTTTCAGCGGCGGTGAGCGCGGTGGCGACGGCCTCGTGATCGCGAATTTCGCCGACGACGATGACGTCGGGGTCCTGACGGAGGACGTGGAGGAAGGCCCGGTTGAAGGAGCGGACGTCGGTGAGGACCTCCTGCTGGACGACGATGGCTTTCTTGTTGCTGTGAACGAATTCGACGGGGTCCTCGATGGTGACGATCTTGCAGCGCCGCTCGGTATTGATGAGATCCACCATATAATTGAGCGTGGTGGTCTTGCCGGCGCCGGTGGCCCCGGTGATGAGGATGAGTCCGTTGGGTTTTCGGGCGAGTTCGTCGATGCGTTCGGGGAGACCGAGGGTTTCACGCGAGGCGACGCGCTCGCCGCAGAAACGGAGACTCATCTCGGGCAGTCCGTTGTGGCGATAAAAGGTGGCTCGGATCCGTCCGGCAACGGGGTCGCGGATCGAAATGCAGAGTTCCCAGTCGTCCTCGAATTTCTTGCGCTGCGGCTCGTTGAGCAGGCTCTCGGTCATCTCGGTGGTTTCCTCGCCGGTGAGGGCGTCGGAGTCGGCGAGGATGATCTCGCCATTGACGCGGTACGCGGGAGGGACGCCGACGACGAGATGGAGGTCGGAGGCGTCATAATCGACGGCGCCCGCGAGGAGCTGATCGAGCTTGGGGTGGGACATGGGGGAGTCAGGAACCGGTTAGACGGTGCCACAGGCCCGCGAGTCTCTTTCCTACACCGGAGGAAGCGGCCTTGCGGAGTCCTTCGTGGGCGGGTTCGCAGAGAGGGTTGAGCTGAAGGACCTGCAGGAAGGAAGCCCGGGCGGAATCCGTGTAGCCGAGAGCCAGTTCGCACTCGCCGCGTTGAAGCCAGAGAATGAAGCGGGTGGATTCCCATTCGATGGCTTCTCGGAGAATCTTCACGGCTTGTGCGAACTGCTCGTGGAAAATGCGGACGCGCGCGGCGAGCCAGGCGACGAACCAGTCCCGCGGAGCCAGACCGAGGGCCTTGTCGAAGCAGTACTCGGCGCGTTTCTCCCTGCGGGAGAGGAGGACGTCGGCGCGGGCCAGCCAGATGAAGGGCGAGTTGCCATGCTCCTCGAACGCGGCGTCGGAGAAGGCCATGGCCTCGTCGAGTTCGCCGAGGCGGCTCAGGGCGACGGCCTTGGCGGCGAGCAGTTCGGGGTGGTTCGGGTGGTTCTCCAGCGCCTTGTCGGCCCAGGACTTGGCTTCCCGGAACTCGCCGAGTTCGATGAGCATGCGAACCTGGCCGGTCCAGGCGGTGGTGCTTTTGGGGTTCTCTTCGAGGGCCCGGGCGTAGAGGCGCAGGCCCAGATCGAAGTCCGCGATTTCGAACGAACGTTGCGCTTCGGCGAGGTAGTAGCCTTCGTCCTTGACGACCTCCTGCGGGGTCAGGTCGTGGTCATCTTTTTGTCCCTCAAACTCGAGATTGCGAAAGCGGCTCATGGGGTGGTGAGGACTTGTTCACGGTGAAACCAGCGGGCGTAGGGACGGCCGCGAAACTGGGAATGTGGGACGATCGCGCGTTCGGTGACAGCAGATAGAATCACCTCTGCGGAGACGTTGACGGTTCGCACGTTGTGAAGTCGGGGCCAAATGAACCAACACCCGTCGGGAACGCTGACCGATCCTTCCATGG
The DNA here is from genome assembly GCA_038325245.1 of Verrucomicrobiota bacterium. Lineage (GTDB taxonomy): Bacteria > Verrucomicrobiota > Verrucomicrobiia > Limisphaerales > CAIMTB01 > CAIMTB01. The sequence continues at coordinate 115 of JBBQIU010000572.1, read as the reverse complement.
GCATGCCATCCTGACGGGGGCAGGGGCGGCCATTGACGTGAACGGCCGCGTCCGTGAATTGGAGGGTATCACCCGGGACGCCTAAAACGGGGCCCAGCCCGAAACCGCCGTGGAA
>JBBQIU010000571.1:0-3413 GCA_038325245.1 Verrucomicrobiota bacterium | reverse complement strand
GGGGTGCGCATCCAGGGTGGTTACTTTCGCAACCGCAGCGCCACCCGGAAACACTCGCTCCGCCTGCTCTTCAAGAACCAGTACGGCCCCGGCCGCCTGCGCACCGACCTGTTCGAAGTCTTCGGCGCCGCCCGCGAATTCGACACCCTTGTCCTCCGAGCCGGCGCCAATGACGGCTACGCCTGGGACGCCGCCCGCGACACCGAGCAGTTCCTCCGCGACGAGTTTGGCCGCCGACTCCACCTCGCCATGGGACAGACCGCCGCCCACGGCCGGTTCGTCCACCTCTACCTCAATGGCCTTTACTGGGGCCTCTACAACCTCACCGAACGTCCCGCCGAGGATTTCTCCGCCACCTACCTCGGAGGTGAACCGGAAAACTGGGACGCCATCAACTCCGGCGAAATCAAGAGCGGAAGCCTCACCGACTGGAATACCTTCCTCTCCCAGGCCCGCTCCGCCACAACCCTCGCCCAATACCAGCGACTGAAAGGGGCGCGCCCGGATGGCTCCCGCGACCCGGCCCTCCCCGCCTACCTCGATGCCCCGAATTACATCGACTACATGCTGCTCAACATCTGGGGCGGCAATTGGGACTGGCCCAACAAGAATTTCTGGTTCGGACGCGATCGCACCGGCGAGTCCGGAGGCTTCAAGTTCTACCTCTGGGATTTCGAGAACACCATGGGCAACAACCGCGACCGATCCCCGCTCGACATGGTCTCCCCCCGCTCCGGCGTCACCAGCGCCTGGGTCGCAGAACCCCACGATCGCCTCCAACGCCTGGAAGAATACCGCATGGAATTCGCCGACCGCGTCCATCGCCATTGCTTCAACGATGGGCCTCTTTCGCCCGCGGCGCTCGTGTCCCGCTACCGCCAACTCGCCGACGCCCTCGGACCCGCCATCGTCGCGGAGACGGCGCGCTGGGGCGACGATCACCATTCCCAACCCCAGGACCTCACCGACTGGCAGCGCGAACGCGACTGGCTCCTCGGCATCTATCTGCCCAGACGCACCGAGGTTGTCCTCAACCAGTTCCGCGCCTCCGGGCTCTATCCCCAAACAGTGGCCCCCGCCTTCCTGCCCCCCGGAGGCCCCGTGTCCCCTTCCACCCCCATCTCCCTCCGTACCGTCGCTGCCACTGAACTGCTTTACACCACCAACGGCCTCGATCCACGCCTCCCCGGCGGCACCGTTAGCCCCGAAGCCGTCCGGGTTCGCCTCGCCGATACCGGCCCCGCTCCGTCGCCCAATCTCGTCCGCTCTGCCCACGTCTGGCGTTACCTCGCCGATGGCTCCGATCCAGGCGACACTTGGCGTCAACCCTCGTTCGACGACACCGCCTGGCCCTCCGGAGCGTCCCCTCTCGGTTACGGCGACGGCGACGAAACCACGGTCGTCCCCTTCGTCGACGCCAACCCAACCCAGGCCGGCATCCAAAGGAATCCCACTACTTACTTCCGGACCACCTTCACGATAGAGAATCCCGCCGACTACGCCCAACTCCGCCTCACCCTGACCTACGACGATGCCGCCGCCGTGTACCTCAACGGCACCCAAATCCTCCGCACGGACAACCTTCCCGCGTCCGCCCGCTTCGACGCCTACGCCAGCAGCGCGTCGTCCGACAACGCCGTCGCCTCGCTGGACTCGGTCCAACCGCAACTGCTTCGCCCCGGTGTCAACGTCCTCGCCGCAGAGATCCACCAAAGCGACGCCAACAGTTCCGACATCTCCTTCGACGTTGAACTGATCGGGATGACCCACGCGGAGGCCGCCGTTCAGACCACCGGGCCTCTCTTCTTCTCGAGTCCCACACGATTGATGGCCCGTGCGCGGCGCAACGGGGAATGGAGCGCCCTCCAGGAAGCCCTCTTCCTGCCGGACGCCGTGCCCGCCGCGGCCGGCAATCTCGTCGTCTCCCAGTTCTGCTATCGACCGCCGGAGCCGACCCTCGCCGCCGAAGTGGCCGTCTCCACCGATCGCGACGACTTCGAATTCCTCGAATTGCTCAACATCGGACCCGCGCCCCTGGACATGGCCGGAGTCCAGGTCACCGGCGGAATCGCCTATGCGTTCCCTGCGGGACAGTATCTCGACCCCGGACAACGAACCCTGCTGGTCCGTTCGCAAGCGGCCTTCCACGCCCGTTACGGAAGCGAATCTTCCGTCGAAGGCGAATACCAGGGACGCCTTGCCAACGACACCGACTCCATTCTCCTCCGCGACGCCACCGGCACAACGATCCTCGCCTTCACCTACACGGATCGTTCGCCCTGGCCGGGATCCCCGAACCAAGGCTTCGCCCTCGTTCTCCAGCATCCCTCCCGCAACCCGGACCCAAATGAGCCGCTCCATTGGCGTTCCAGCGTCGCCACCGGCGGAACACCCGGCCACTCCGATGCCAGCCGTTTCCTGGGAGTCGCCGATGCAGACGCCAACGGCAATGGCCAGGCCGACCTCTTCGACTACGCCTTCGGCGCTTCGCTGCTCTCGTCAGACACCGGCATTGAGGTGGGCGTCGAAGAAGTCGTCACCGCCACCGGAACCCATAGCCATCTCACCCTCTCCCATCCTCGAAACCTCGCGGCCGACGACGCCCCGGTTGTTCTTGAGACCGCGGAACATATCGCCGGACCCTGGCGCGCCGCGACGGGCCGGGTCGTCCTCGTGGAGGAAGATCGCCTCGACGGAGGCCTCGCCCGTCTGACCTTCCGCCTCGCGGAACCCATGGCCGCGGATTCACGGGCCTTCCTGCGCCTCACGGTCGATTTCAGGACGCGATAGAAACGCACGGCTTCGGCCGGCAAATGCTAGATGGCTTTTCCAGGGCTCTCCATGAACCGAAGCCGCCTTGGAGGGTTCCGCCCCGTCGGAACCTGTTGAACTCTAGCCCCAACCCAATCCTCGGCGCCGACGGAGCGGCGCCCTCCACCGCACGGTTCATGGCCCCAATACGTGTCCCGACTTTGGAAAACGTCGCTCTCCATGAACCGGTACCAGGGCGTCCGGCTTGACCTCCGCGCCGTAGCGCAGACTGCCCAGTCTGCTGTATCGCCGGTTGCCCAACCGGCAGGCGCAACCTCGCGCCCGATCGTGCCCGCAGGCAGGGTTGCCTGCGATTCTACCACATCCGGCCTGCCCTTGAATGAGGCCGAAGGCCTCGTCCAAACCCAGCCGAGGGCAACGCCCTCGGTAGGGCCACCACCACCGGGCAATCGTCCTGAAAGGGCAACCCAAGGATGTCGGCCCATGAGTTGCCCCTTCGGGGCCGGGAGTTTGGCCATTTCGGGCCGGCCGCCGCCAAGTGGGGCGGCATGAAACTATCCAGTGCGATGCCCTGATGGCCCTACAAAACGCGCGGCGGGCATTTCCCAATCCCGAAGGGATTGCGTCCCAAAGCCCGGGGT
>JBBQIU010000570.1:0-3414 GCA_038325245.1 Verrucomicrobiota bacterium | reverse complement strand
GCAGCGCTGGGGGTGGCTCAGTTTGTGAAGTCGGACATGGTGAAGCAGGGCGCGGTGGTGATCGACGTCGGGGTGAACCGGATACCGGATCCGACGGCGAAAAGTGGAACCCGGCTGGTGGGGGACGTGGATTTCGCGGGGGTGCAGCCTGTGGCTGGGAAGATCACGCCGAATCCGGGTGGGGTCGGGCCGATGACAATCGCGATGCTGATGCGGAACACGGTGCGGGCGGCGGAGATGCTGACAGGAGGGCGCGTCCTTCAATGCGGATAACCGATTGCGGAGGGAGGGGATGATGGATTCCCAGGAGTACGCCTCGCCCGTTTTTTCGCCCTTCGGGGGGCTGGGTGGACCTGGGTAGGCGATCCCGACCTTCCAAGTCTCTGCGTTCCCTGCGTTCTATGTGGCAAATCCCTCCCCGTCCGGCGCTCATGTCCGTCGCATTCACGTGAGCCTGGAGGCCTGCCCGTTTGGATTAGGCCACAGGGAACGCAGAGAGCGCAGAGAAGGAGACGAGAGAGGCCCAGTTCCTCCGAAGCGGCACGGACAATTCAGCGGCATTGCGAGGAGAAGCTCCATGGAGTTGAGCCGAAAAGACGGAGGAAGAATCGGGTCCCGAAAGATCCATCCGACGACCCAGAAGAACACGAAGTGCATACTCAAGCGCCTCATCTGCGCTCGAGGAGGTCGCGAATGCCGCCACGTCCTGGTTTTCCCCAAACACCTTCAGGTTCCGGACCTCTGATTCTCGAAGGGCGCGTCCTGGCTGACAGGATGAGGGTCGACTTTTGACTTGCACGGGAGCGTTCCCTGCCAAGGTTGGAGGGATGTCGGACGACGCGGTCCTTTTTGAACTACGGGGTGTGGGGAAGAACTACGCGGGAGGGGAGGGATTGAAGCCCATTTCCGTTCTCCGGGACGTGCATCTCGAAGTGCGCCGAGGGGAATCGGTGGCGATTGTGGGGCCGTCGGGTTCGGGAAAGACCACGCTGCTCAACATTCTCGGGACGCTCGATCGACCGGACACGGGGCAGGTTTTGTTGGAGGGGAAGGATCTTGGGGCGCTGGATGAAGCTGGGTTGGCGAAGGTACGGAACCGGCAGATCGGGTTCATGTTCCAGTCCCATTTCCTGCTGCCGCACCTGACCGTGATGGAGAACGTGCTGGTGCCGACGCTGCCTCTGGATGACGGCCCCGTGCGGAGCGGGGCGCCGGAGCGAGCGCGGCGGCTGTTGGATCGGGTGGGTTTGGGGGATCGGGTGGGGCATCGACCCGGACAACTTTCCGGGGGGGAATGCCAACGGGTGGCCGTCGTGAGGGCGCTGATCAACCAGCCGGGGATTCTCCTGGCGGACGAGCCGACGGGGCCGTTGGACCGCGCTGCGTCCCGCGAATTGGCGGCGCTGCTGCGCGGGCTGAATCAGGAGGAAAAGGTTACCCTGATCGTCGTCACCCATTCGGTGGAACTCGCCCGCGAGATGGGGAGGGTCGTGGAGTTCGTGGACGGCCACCTTCAGGAGGGGGTTCACGCGTGAAGCTGCTCCGGCTCATCCGGCGTTCCCTGGCATTTCTCTGGCGATCGCATCTCGGGGTGGTTCTGGGGGCGGCGATCGGAAGTGCGGCGTTGATTGGGGCCCTGGTGGTCGGGGACTCGGTTCGGGAGAGCCTGAAGGACCGCGCCGCGGCACGCCTGGGTGGTGTGGAACTGGCCCTGGCATCCGGCGACCGGTTCTTTGGGGCGGACCTGGCGCAGCGGATCCAGCCGGCCCGCTCGACGACCGTTGGCGCTCCGGGCGCGGGCCCCGGGGGAGTGTCCCGCTTCCAGTGGGGCGAGCACGGGGAGGGGCGTGCGACGGCGTTGATGCTGCAGGGTGTCGCGGTGCGGCAGGACGGCGCGGCACGGGCCCACCAGGTTCAGATCCTCGGGGCGACCCCGGGTTTTTGGCTCTTGTCACCGCGCGAGGCGCGGCGTGGGGAGGAGATTCAGCTTCAACCCACGGGCGCTGCGGCCGCGGCCGGGGCCCCGGCGATGGCGAGGCTGTCTTTCGAGGAGACGGCGGCCATTCAGGAGTTTGTCACGAAGATGGGATCGGGAGACCTCGATCCGGGCGTATCACGACGGATCGCGTCTCTGAACGATGTGGGGGCGGTGACGAATGCCTACCGCGAATGGATGGGGCCGGAGCCCGGGCGCGTCCGCCTCAACGAGGCGCTGGCGGCGCAGTTGTCGGCGAAGGTCGGCGACGCGGTGATCCTCCGCTTTCCGAAGCCCTCGGCGCTCTCGCAGGATGCGGTGCTCAGTCCGCGAAATGAAGCGAGCGTGGCGATGCGGTTGGTGGTGGAATCGGTGGTGGACGCGGATCATTTCGGGGAGTTCAACCTGAAGTCCGGGCAGCGTCCGGCGTTGAACGCGTTCGTCAACGAAGGGGAGTTGCGGCGGCTGACCGGGGTGACGAACCGCGCCAACCTGCTGTTGATCGGAGCCGGTGGGGAGAATTCAAGGCCGGCGGCGTGGCGTCAGAAGGCGTTCGACCTTTTGCTGCGCGCGCGCGGGTGGATACCGACGCCACTGCATGACGCATTCTACCGCACGTTGAGGCCGACGCGGCCGGTGCGCTCGGCGGACGCCGATGTCACGCGGGAGCATGTGATGCGCGAACTGGAACATCGATGGAAGCCCGACGACGCTGAGATCGGGGTGCGCCTGGTCGAGGCGCCCTCGGATGGGGAGGGCGGTGTCGCGGAGGCTCCGATGATCGAAATTGCGACCCGGCGCATCTTCCTGGACGCCGTGGTTGGGAAGGTGGCGTTGGAGCCGCAGGCGGGGAACCTGGCGGACTACCTGCCGTTCCGGCCCGATGGCGCGCAGGATGTGGAGGCGGCGATTGCCTTCGTCACGAACGGGGTTCCGATCCTGACCTACCTTGCGAACTCGATCCGGGCCGGGGACCGACTGACACCGTACTCGATCGTGACGGCCGCCGGGGCGCCGTGGACGCCGTCGGATCTGCGCGACGACGAGATCGTCGTGAATGAGTGGCTGGCCAGGGATCTGGCGGTGAAGTCGGGCGACCGGGTGGAGTTGACGTACTACGACCCGGAGGCGGGAGCGCGGCTGTCGGAAAAGACGAATGTGTTCACGGTGCGCGAAGTCGTGCCGCTGGCGGGAGTGCATGCGGACCGGACGCTGATGCCGGAGTTCCCGGGGTTGTCGAAGGCGGAGAGCACGCGGGATTGGGATGCGGGTTTTCCGCTGGTGCATCCGATCCGGGATGAAGATGAGGCGTATTGGAAGGCCCATCGTGGCACGCCGAAGGCGTACGTTTCGGCGGCGGCGGGACGCGCGATGTGGGCGAATCGGTTCGGGGATTTGACGGCGATCCGTTACCCGGTACCAGCGGGTGGGCAGGCGCC
>JBBQIU010000569.1:0-3415 GCA_038325245.1 Verrucomicrobiota bacterium | reverse complement strand
CGAAGGGGGCGGCGGTGATTTCGGGGGGCAGCCATAGCCCGGGGCGTGTCCGCACGTTCAAGAGTCAGAACATCACCATGGCGCGGAACAACCCGGATCTGATCTGGGCGTTTCCGCAGCCGGAGCCGGATCCGTACCAGTTGGAGTGGGACGATCTGATGGAAGCGATCCGGAACGACACACCGTACAACGAGGTGACGCGCGGTGTGGAGGCGAGCCTGGCCACGTCGATGGGCCGGATGGCGGCGCACACCGGCCAGGAAATCACGTGGGAACAGATGGTGGCGTCGACGCACGAATTCGCACCCGAGGTCGACAAGCTGACGAAGGACGGACCGGCTCCTGTGATGCCGGGAACGGACGGCAAGTACCCGGTCCCGGAGCCGGGCCGGAAGAAGGATCGGGAATACTGAGACGGAGGCCGTCCGTTTCGCGCGAAGGCGCGAGGCTCGCGAAGGGGAAGGAGGGATTTGAGAAGCGTTCGAGTTCTTCGAGGTTCCTCGCGCGAGGTGGAGAGGGCTAATCCTTGAGGATGTACTCCAGGATGTCCGCGACCTCCTGGGCGGTCAGGGGGGCGAGTAGGCCCTCGGGCATCGCCGAGAGGATCGATGCGCGCTCTTCCTGAATCTCCGCCGCCGGGAGCGTCCGGTCGGTGAGCGTCTCTTCGCGCAGGACAATGGCGTCCGCGGTGCGGCTCAGGATGAATCCGACGAACTCCGACTCATCGCGCAGGGTGACGGTGACGCTCCGATATTCGGGTGCGACAATCATTGACGGCTGGAGAATGTGGTCGAGGACCTGGGCCCGGGTATAGCGGGCTTTGAGACCCTTCAGCTCAGGACCGAAAGCGCGTCCGATCCCGTCGCGGGCGTGGCAGCGTGAGCATTGGGCGGCGCCATCAAACAGCGCGCGGCCGCGGTTGGGATCGCCTTTCAACGCGAGAATGGCGGCAGGTTGGAAGTCTGACCCCAGCGTTTCGCGTCGACGATCGGGCGGGAGATACCGTTGGAGCAGATCCCGGACGAAGGCGTTGGTGTGAGATTCGGCGTAGGGGAGCAGCCCGGCAAGGTGTCGGGAACGCCCGGGTTCGACGACCGCGGCGAGGGTGCCGTTCATATCGGCCAGGAGGCCGGACGTCGTCGCGGTGGCGTCCGCGCTTTGGAGCAGTTTCTGGATCTCCGCGTGGCGATGTAGGAGGCCCGGGATCACGGTCGGCGGTGGGCTTCCCTTGGGAATCGGCATGGGTGGCAGGGATCGGATCCAGTCCCGGACGAGCGCCAGTCCGTCTTCATCGACGAGGCGGGAACCGATGTGGGGCATGCGTCCGGCACCTTCGGTGGCGATGCGGTAGAGCAGGGTGGAACGCCATGGATCGCCGGGGGCGACGATGCGACCGCCGAGCAGGCCGAAGTCGCCGCGGGTGGGTTTGACGTCGAGGACGCGAAGTTGGGCGAGGGGGATGTCGATGTTGAGGCGGAGGTCGGCCGCTCCGCCGGCGCCGAAGCGATGGCAGGCGGAACAATTGGCGTGGAGCCACGCGCGGGCGCGGTCGGGGACAGGCTTTGTCGTGTCGTAAGGATTCACCAGGGCGGGACCGCCTCGCGGGGGACGATCGCCATTGCGGAGGACGCTTCGGTGGACGAGTCGCTCGAACTCGGACGGGGTGGTCGTGGGAAGAGAGGCCGGTGCGGTGTTGGAGGGCGGATTGGGGCGTCGGACGGGGGCAGGCAGGGGTCCGAGTTGGAGGGTGTTGAGGGTAAGGGCTTCGCCGGCCCAGGCGTTGTGGCAGCGCAGGCATTCGGAGCGGCTCATGAAACGCCAGGGGGTGCGTCGGACACCGCCGGGCGCCGCGGGGTCACTGACGGCGAAGACGTCGTTGGTTCCGGCGCCTTCGACGAGGTCCGCGTTGGTCTGGGCGGCATTCCATCGGTAACTGTAGGGATTCCAAGCCTGGCCGTCCCAGTGAAGGACCTGGGTTTCGATGTGGCGCGACGAGGACGGGTCGCCGGCGATTAAGTCGAGGGAGAGGGTTCGGGCGAGAACGGTGTTGCTGGGGAAGGACCACGTGGCGCCGGCGATGTTGCCGACGCCTCCGCTCGTGGCGATGGAGTCGTTGCCGGGAATACCCAGCCACCATTCCGCCCGGGCATGGTCGTTCCACAGGGGGGCCTGGATGCGGTAGGGCACGACGCCCGTGGCCGGGACCAACGGTTGAAGCGAGGCGGCGAGGCCGCTTTCGCTGAGGCGACGGGGGAAGGATCGGTTGGCGGCGGGGGCCGTGTTGGGGATGAAGCGGTAGAGACCGGTGTTGTAGTCGAGGACGAGGATCTCTCCGTCCGGATCGTTCACGAAAGAGACGGGCTTGAGCGCGGTGTCGCAGAGTTCGACGTTGGAAACGAGATCGTCGCCCTGATTTCGAAGCGCCCAGAAACGGCCGGTCTCCCAGTCGCCGTAAATGTAGGCATTGCGAAGGCCTGGCAGGCGGCGGCCCCGATAGACCTGGCCCCCCGTGATGCTGGCGCCTTCGGTGTGGGGCACGGAGTGAATCGCGGGGAGGATGGAGCCTGGGCCTGAGGCGATATCGGCGCGGACGCGCAGGTTGGGGCCTTCGGTGATGGGCCAGCCGTAGTTTCCGCCCCGGGCCACGCGATAGACCATTTCCCACATTTCCCATCCCACATCCGCGGCCCAGAGGGAGCCGTCGGGACCGAAGGTGATGCGAAACGGATTCCGGAAGCCGAAAGCCCAAACTTCGGGACGCGCGCCGGGGACTTGGACGAACGGGTTGTCCGGGGGGACGCGGTACGGTTGGGTGTCGTCCGGCGTGTTCACGTCGATGCGAAGGATTGAGGCGAGGAGGTCGCTGATGTCCTGGCCGGTCTTGAATCGTCCGTCTGGGGGGGACGCATCGCCGGCGTCCCCGGTGGCGACGTAGAGCATTCTGTCGGGACCGAAGACGAGGGCGCAGCCGTTGTGGCCGCCGCCCGGCCAGCGGAGGATGATCCGCTCGCTTTGTGGATCGATCACCGGGGGATCGAGCGAGGTGACCGTGAAGCGGGAGACGTGCGCGCTGTCGGGGAGGTGTCCGGGCCCGTTGTAATTGACGTAGATCTGGCGGTTCGTGGCGAAACCCGGGTGGAACGTAAAGCCGAGTACGTTGTCGACGGTCCGGCCGGCGGCGCGCAGGTCCAGGGCGAGGCGTGGCGGCAGGGTGGGCCGCGAGGTGTCGACGCCGAAGATCTTGCCGTCCTGTTGGGAGACGAAGAGGTGGCGTGTCCCTGGCGCGAAGGCGAGGTCCGTGGCATCGCGGAACCGCGCCGCGGGCAGGATGCTTTCGACGGTGTAGGGCGAGGGTGGAAGGGGGGAGCCTTCGAAGCGTTTGCCGGTCCAGGGGGGGCGGGGATCGGACGTGGTG
>JBBQIU010000568.1:0-3419 GCA_038325245.1 Verrucomicrobiota bacterium | reverse complement strand
GAAGAACACGAAGAGCATTCCCAAGCGCCTCATCTCCGCTCGGGGAGGTCGCGAATGCCGCCACGTCCTGGTTTTCGCCAAACCTCGCGTCGTTAAGCCCATGGCGGCCACCGTGGTAGGCGGGGTTTTACTGGGCGCTCTTGCCAGGGCGAGTTGGCTACGTTCCGACCGTCGTCGCCGCAGGACCTGAAGCCAGACGCGGGCGCCGCGTCGGGTTGTACCCGCAGGCGGGGCAGCTTGCGATACGGCACGTTGGGCCACCGGCGCTACGAACCTCGCTGCGCGTCACCGGCGGACGAGCTGAAGCTGGAGCCTGAAGAATCGGGCGGAATCTGTGGGTGCCGGGAGGGCGAGTCGGATGTCACCATCCGCTTCGGCGGGTTGCGACGCGAGCAGGGTGAACGGGCCGTCGAGGGCGGGGGCGCCGAGGAGCGCGAAGTGCCATGCAGGACCGGTCGGCATGGCAAACGCCGCGGCGTGTTTCCAATGCACTTCAACCTCACCTGAGGGAGCGATCGCGATCTCAAGTTCGGGTTCGCCCAGTTCCAGGGGGGCGACAGGAGGCACGTCTGCGGGGTCCGTGGGATCTGAACCTTCCTGCATTTCCTGGATGTCCGGGTAACCGTCCTGGTCGGTGTCCTCAAAGGGGCTGTCGGCGAGTCCTCCGAGAAACAGACGTTCCCAATCGTCGGGCAGGAGGTTGCCGTTGGCGTCGACGAGAGGGACCGGTGGCAGGGAAGTCACCTGGGCGGAGGCGACCTCGATGCCGAGACCGCCGCAGGCGGTGGAGGACAGGGTGGTGAACCCCTCCACGGCGAGGAGCGTTCCGGCGGGGAGATCGAAGGCTTCGGGGAGTTTGTAGGGCGTTCCGGCGGCATCAAACAGCGAGACGAGATCGGGAGGACCGGTGGCCTGTTCCAGGTTCATGCAGGGACCGTCGAACGAGTCGGTGCGAAGGCGCAGGACGAGGTTGGTGGACGTTCGAACGGGGACACCCGACAGGGTCTCGAGGACGCCGGCCTGAGCGGTGGACAGCGCGTCGGCGGGCAGGCCGAGGTCTTCGACGTAAGCGGGCGGGAGCGTGCCCGTCCAGACGAACTCACGGAGAACATCCAACGGGGGTTCATACCGGCCTGGGAGGGTGTTGTTGGAACGGGCGCTCAGGGCGTAGATCGCGTTCGCGAGGTTGCGCAGGGCGTTGCCCGGGGGATTGGTGGAAGGAAGGAACGGTGGGATGGATAGATTCGATCCCAGGATAACGGGACCGTTGGGCACGAAGGGTGGGCCGGGAGGGGGAGGGGGAGGCGCCGAAGGAACCGGTTCGTAGAGGGAGCGCAGCAGGAACACCGAAGGAGACCAGCGGCCCGCCTCACGGGCGCGGTACGGGAAGAGCGTGAGGTTGGTGGCCTCGGAATGGCCGCGTGCCCAGAGGGCGCCGGCGATCCAGGCTTCCGCCAGTCGCGCGGCGAGGGCGTCGATGGGAGTGATGTCCACGGGCGGGGCAGGCGGTTGGAGAATGGAAGCCGTGGCCTCCTTCGCGGCGGCGACCCAGGCGTTGGCTTCAGCCAGGGGGGCTCCTCCGGCGGAGCCGTAGGCATAGGATACCGCGACCGCCGGCGCGGGAAGAGGCGTGAGAAGGCTCACAAGTTCGCGACCGGCATTTCGATCGGGGGCCGTCGTCTGGATCGCGAAGTGGGGATCGGTGGTGGCGATCAGGAGCGGGAACAGGGGATCCACCGCGAGGCCCGTGATTCGCGCGGAGTTGGAACCAGGCACGGGGAGGCCGCTGGCGATCGACCCAGCGCCCAGCAATCCTCCCGCGAGATTGTAGATGCGCACCGGGGCGCCCGTGCTGGCCACCGTGAATGCCCCGGTGACCGGGTCGATCGGAAGCGGCCGGACACCGATCGTACGTCCGGCGGCGGGCGCCTGAAGGGAATCGGTGGCGGGTTTGGATGTCGGATCCAGGGGATCGGTCCCGGAAAGAAGTTCCCGGAGGTCACTGACGCCGTCGTCGTCAGAATCGCTGTCCGAGTGGGGATCGAGACCCTTCGCAAGGGCGACGAAGTCGGGTAGTCCGTCGGCATTCGAGTCGAGGGTGGCGGGCGGGCGGTTGAACTGGTAGCGAACGGTCTGGATGGCGGACCGGGTGGTCCCCAGGGGTGGTTGGGCGTAGAAGCTGACGGTGGTGTCCTGGGTAAGGGCCACGGGGAACCCTGCGTAAAGGATCCAATCTCCGGCGCCGTTCAGACGGTAGCGGACCGGGTGAAGGGGATTGGCCACCCGGAACGAGAACACAACTCCGGTCTTGTAACGGCCGGGGGCGGGTCGGATGGAGACCTCGCTGACGACGTCTCCGTAAGCGGGGGCGAAGGTGTAGAGGGAGAGGACGTCGGCGAGTTGGTTGACGAGACCGAACTGGGTCTGGGCGTGGGGAGCACCCAGGGCGGCTGGCATCGGAGTGTCGAGGCCCGTTGCAGCGCCGAGGAACGATTCGGCGATGACTTCCAGGGTGGGAGGTCCGCCGAGGAGGGAGAATCCCGAGGTCCAATCCGGGACGCTGCGGGTTCGAAGCAACTGCGGGTTGGGCGTGACAAACGGTTCCGCCACAAACTCGAGAACATTGCCGCCACCGTGGGCGCCAGGGAGGGAGGGAAGCACGTTCCAGGGGCCCGCAAGGAAGTTGTCCCCTTCGCGGGTCACGCGTTGGAAGACCGAAGAACGCCCCCCGGATCCGGCGAAAAGGAGGAGGCTGCCGTCGGCGAGCGCGCTGGCGGTGGTGACGGGGCCGGACTCCGGAGCAGGGAGTGTGGCGAGCGAGGTCCAGGTGTTGGTGCCGTCGAATCGGAGGATGGTTGCGCCGGCAGGGTCGTAACCGATGACAAGGACGAGCGGCGGGCCCTCGGGTTGCGGGATGGGCGACGCCCTTTGGATGGAGTCGTCGAGGATCGTGAATGTCCCTTCGGCGTTGGTTTCGGCGACGCCATTCTGTAGGGCGGCGAAGCCGAGCCGGTCTCCACCCGGCTCCCAGGAGATGAGGTGATGGTTCAATCCCGCGGTGAAGGTGGCGATGAAGTGGGAACCGGACGGGGGGAGATTGGTGATGTTCCACGCGAGGGTGACGGGACTGGCGCTGGCATTGAAGACCTCGACGCGGGCGCGTGTTCCGTGGCGATAGGTCACCGCGTAGCCGGGAAGAGACGCGGCGCGCGAGAGGCGTTGAAGTCCGAGAAGATCGGGTTCGGGCGAGGTCTCATCGATCGGGGAGAAGGTGGCGCCGTCCTGGTTGCGGGTGCGTGCGATGCGCTGTGGTTTGGCGCCATTCAGAATTGAAGCGGTGACGAGATCGTCAAACGGGGTGTTTCCGGGGCCGGGCAGGTTGACGGCGGCGGGGACGGCAGGGCCAGTGCCGGGACCGA
>JBBQIU010000567.1:0-3422 GCA_038325245.1 Verrucomicrobiota bacterium | reverse complement strand
GCAGGTTGAGGGCCCCTGGAGAGAAATCCCCGCTGCGACGAGCCCGTACGCCCAATGGATGCTGAAGCCTTCAGAGTTCTACCGGATCCGACGCTGAACGGACGCGGGGGAGCCGTGTCGGCCGAAGTGAAGACCCGGTTCGACGCAATGGGGTCAAATCCAGACATACAACAATTGCTTTCGCGACAAATGTTGCATGTCGTGACTTGACCCCGTTGCCGCCTTGGAAGAACCGGGCCTCTCTCGCTTGCTTCTCTGCGCTCTTTGCGTTCTTAGTGGCCTAAATCCAAACGGGCAGGCCGCGAAGGCGCTCGCCCCTGAAGGGGATGGATTTGCCACAAAGAACGCAGAGAACGCAGAGAATAGGAAGCAATCGATCCTACCGAACGAGATTATGAGGGGCGCTTGTGCTTTGCGCGCCACCGCGGGTAGTCCGTGGCGAGCAGGGAGGCGGCCGATGTGCCGTGGTACGCGTAGCCACCGCGGCGCTCCTGCTCGATCTCGGCCAGGAAGTAAACCGGCTTGGAATCGCGGCCCATGAACAGGGGGCGATCGGTGCCGAGTTCGTAGAAACGCGCCCAGAGCGGGCCCGCCTCGGAATCAGGAATCACCCGGATGTCGCGCTTGCCCGACGCGTCGAAGAACCTCTCCACCCGAATGCCGTGGATTGCGACGGCGTTCAGCCAGGCGACGGCGCCTTCGATGGCGGCGACGACTTCCGGCGTGGGTTCCTCGATCCCCATTAGGAAGCGGACGATGCCGACGCTTTCGCTCCCGGAAAGGGATGGCGGCTCATAGGCGCGGCCCCAGGCCGGGGCGAGCGTGGTCTCGTCATGCTGGGCACACCAGACGGTCCGTTTTCCGCCTTGGCTGACTTGGGTCTTGAGAATGCAGTCAATGCCGCGGCCGACCGCGTCGGCTGCTTTGGCGCGGCGCACGGGGTCGATGAACGCGAACGGTGCCGCGCCTGCGGCGACGTCGCGCAGGACGACAAGAGCGCTGACCATGGCATTGTCATTGTAAGTGATGCGGGGCGTGTAACCGCGGTCGCGCAGGGGAAAGAACTGGGGGAAGCCGCCGTTTGCGTACTGGGCCGCGAGAAGGTAGTCCACGCCGCGGACGACGCCGGTCCGGCAGGGTTCATCGCCGGAGGCGGTGGCGACGCGGGCCAGGAAGCGTATTGGCAGGGTGGTGGCGCCGTTGTCGAGGGTGTTGCCGGCGCTGCGCTGAAGCTCGGCGAGGGCGGCAGCCGAGGAGGGTGGATGGGACAAGTCGTGATTCTTCGGCCAGCCGCCTTCGGGGGATTGGTAGACGAGGACGGTGGCGGCGAGGGCCCGGGCCTGCGGGGCGGCGTACCAGGCGGGCGCGCGGCGGACGAGCGCCTGACTCCACGAGAGGGTCACCGCGGAGGAAGGCGCGGGCTGGGCCCCGCCCGGGAAGGCCGCCAACGCGAGGCCAAGGGCAAGCGCGACGGCGGAAAGAGGATGGCCTCGGGATGATGTCATGATCGCTCGAGCCGCCAGTATCCAGATCAGTCCATGCTTCGTCATGGTTCCGCGACGTGGGAAATGGCACTCCACGCCGGATCGTCCCGGCAGGCTAGGGCACGTTCCAGGTTCCAGACGCGACGCGCCGGGTACGATCGGGTGGCGAACCAGCGCGACCGACAAATATCCAATAATTGGATGCGGCCCCAGCACTTCCTTCTCGTGGGCCGGGTCGTTGACCTTGGGCTCGCCGAAAAGGACATTGCGCGTAGGTGCGATCAGCCTAGCGTTCCCGTCATGAAGCTCGATCTGCTTGGGACCATGGACGGCGGAACGAAAGGCTGCCCTCACCCCCGGCCCTCTCCCGCATGCGGGAGAGGGGGAAATCGCTCAGCGTATTTCGGAGGGTTTGGCCGCAGGTTCTCGGGGCACGAGTTCGCGTTGCTCGCACACGGTGATCCGAGCATTTCTCCCGCGCCGCACGCCATTTCCTCTCCCTTTGGGAGAGGGTTAGGGTGAGGGGTTCCCGGCAGACCCCTTGCAATGACTTGGGGACGGTTCATGGGTAGGGAGCGGTAGGGAGTGAGAGGAAGTTTGAGAGCTGGAAGTAGGGTTGGATTAAGATTAGGATTGCGACCCCAATGTATGTTTCAGCGGGCGACGAAGCGGAGGCGGTAGACGAGATGGCTGTAGTCGTCGGTGATAAGGATCGAGCCGTCCGGAGCCTCGGCACAGTCGACGGGGCGGCCCTTGACCTCCGTGCCGCCCTTGAGGAAGTCGACGAGCTTCTGTTCGCCGTAGGGATGGCCATCTTCAAAGAGGATGCGGCTGAGGGAATAGCCGACCTTGCGGGTCGCGTTCCATGAACCGCGGCTGGCGACGAAGGCATCGCCGAGGGCGTTGGGGATCTTCGTGCCGTGATAGAAAATCATGCCGTTGGCGGCGCTATGCGCGGGCATGAGCCACTCGGGGATGGTCGTCGTGGCGGCGAACTTTTGGAGGTCGGGATGGTCGAGGAAGAGGAGGTTGGGCTGCGCCTTGCCCACGATCCAGGGATGACCATAGAAGCCGCCCTCCCGGTAGTGATTCAATTCGGCGGGCGGGTTGTGGTCGGTGAAGGGCTGGCCGAGGCTCTTGTCCTTCTCAAACTTGGATCCGATCGTGTCGACGTCGTGGTCGACGCCCCAGATCTCGTCGGTGCCGGGCCGCACGGCGAACTTCTCCGTGTTACGGACGCCGGTGGCGAAGAGTTTCTTGTCCGAACCGTCGAGGGCAAAGGACCAGATCTTCTTCCGTTCCGAGGCATCGATCGGCTCATCGGTGGCGTTGCTCTGGTCGCCGACCTGGGTGTAGATCCGGCCCTTGTGAAGAAGGAGGGCCCGCCACATGTGGCCGCCGTCCTTGCCGGTGGGCAGGTTCTGGGCGTTGAGCACCTGGAATTCCTCGTCGGCCCGGCCATCACCATCCGTGTCGCGGGCGCGGGAGATGGAGTTCAACTGCGCGAACCAGAGCCAGCCGTCGAGGAATTGCATGCCCTGAAGGATCGTCTTGGGTTCCTTTCCCTGCACGAAGGTCGTCGCCTTCTCGAAGACGCCGTCGCCGTTGGCATCGGTGCATCGGAAGATCTTCCCCTGGCCAGGGACGCTGACGAAGAGCGCCCCATCAGGACTGAACTCGAGAAAGCGCGGGCCCTGGATGCCGTCCACCGCCACCGTCAGTTCGAAGCCTGGCCGGACCCAGACGCCGTCCGGGACGGCGGCGGCGAACGATAGAGAGGGAATGGCAAGGGCGAGGGAGGCAACAAGACGGGCGGTCCGCGAGAAGGACGGGGCGGGCCGGGGCTGGTGAAGGGAGGGGGACATAGGGCAGTGCATGCGGTTGATCCTAGGGAGCGTCCACGTTCACGAAAACGATGAAAATCGTGCCCGGCAATCT
>JBBQIU010000566.1:0-3422 GCA_038325245.1 Verrucomicrobiota bacterium | reverse complement strand
GTTGCGAAGCCTGGCCGCGAAGGGAAACCCCAAGGCGAAGGCCGCGCTGGCCCTGGCGGAAGCCCCCAACCGCTTTCTCGCGACGGTTCAGATCGGCATCACGCTCGTCGGCATCCTCGCGGGCGCCTTCGGCGGCGCCACCCTGACGGCCAAACTGGCGCCGTGGATTGGCCGGGTGGGATTTCTCGAACCCTACTCCGACAAGATTGCCTTCGTCCTCGTGGTGGCTGTGATCACCTATTTCTCGCTTGTCATGGGCGAGCTGGTGCCGAAGCGGTTCGGACTGAGCGCTCCCGAATCCATCGCGATGGCGCTCGCCCGGCCCATGAACTGGCTCTCGAAAGCCGCCGGACCGCTCGTCACGTTCCTCAGCGTCTCCACCGAAGGCCTGCTGCGGTTGCTCGGATTCAAGCCCGAGAAGGAGGCAACCGTCACGGAAGACGAGGTACGCGTCATGATGCAGGAGGGCTTGCGCGCTGGCGCCTTCAACAAGATCGAAAGCCACATCGTTCACAACGCCCTCGAACTGGATCGCCTGCCGGTGAGCGAGATCATGACACCCCGCCCGAAGATCATCTGGCTCAACCAGGACGATCCCCATGCACAGATCTGGCACAAGCTCGTCGTCAGCCGCCACTCGCACTTCCCCGTCTATTCCGCCACCCGGGATCACGTCGTCGGGACCGTCTCGGTAAAGGCCGTCTACGCCAACCTCGCCGCCGGAGTTCCGGTCCGGGTCAAGGATCTGATGACGCCTGCCCTCGTGGTTCCGGAGACCCAGCTCGTCCTCCAGCTCGTCGAAACGTTCAAACAGACCGGCAAGCACATCGCGATGGTCACCGACGAGTTTGGCAGCATCGAGGGCCTCGTGACCCTCAACGACGTGGTCGAATCCCTGGTTGGTGAATTCGCCGCCCCGGGCGAGCGCGCCCGGCCCGAGGCCAGGAAGCGCGACGACGGCTCCTGGCTGATCGACGCGACCCTCGACCTCGAATCGGTGGAACGTGCAATCCCAGGCCTGAAACTTGCGGGTCAGGAAAGTACGGAGTACCAGACGCTTGCCGGATTCCTGCTGAAACAGTTCGGGCAGGTCCCCAAGGAAGGACAGACGGTGACGACACAGGGCTACGTGTTCGAGGTCCTGGACATGGACGGACATCGCATCGATAAGGTGCTCGTGCTGCCGGAAGGGTGGGCCGGCCTGCCCGCCCCAGGAATCAGCACCAAGCCTCCGGCCTGAATGCCATGCGGATGCGCGGCCCCGCCGTCGATGCATCCCCGAGTTGTCAGTAAATCTCTGGTACTGGGATCCGTTGAAATCAGCCGCGGGTCCAATTGTTCCGCAAGTTCCATTCTCTGCGTTCTCTGCGTTCTCTGTGGCCTGAATCCAAACGGACAAGTCAAAATTGGCTCGTTCCGCCTCGGGATCGGCACGTTGGTCTCCAGGCCCACTTGGACGCGTCGGACATGAGCGCGACAAGAGGAGGGATTGGCCACAGAGAACGCAGAGAATCGCAGGGCTGCTCTAAAGTTGGGTCGATCCCATCCCTTTTCCTCAGGGCAGCCCTGGCCCCGCCGTTCGAATCGAGCTTTTGGCGTTGATCCGGTCGCCGGCGCGGATAGCGTCCACGCCATTCCCATGAGTCCATCCAACTGCCCCCTTGCCGGGCCTCCCGCGCTACATCGCCCCCCGGTCCGCGTCACGACACCGGCCTTCACGCTGATAGAGCTTCTGGTCGTGATCGCGATCATCGCGATTCTTGCCAGCATGCTACTCCCGGCTCTGTCGAAGGCGAAACGCAAGGCCAAGGAAACCAATTGCCTTTCGAATTTCCGCCAGTGGGCCATCGCCGCCAATCTCTACGCCACCGACGACCACCGCGGCCGGCTACCGATGCTCGGGAACATCGGCAACAACCCATGGGATGTCGCCGACGCCATGATTCCCGCGGTCCAGGACTAAGGGGTCACGGTTCCGATGTTTTTCTGCCCCGTTCGCCCTTCCGAGTTGACTGAGGCGCAGGCGTGGTTTCAGCGGACGCGGAAACGTTCCATCTCGAACAACGAGGATCTGCGACTTTACTACAGCAGCCGCTGGACCTTCGGCTTCGCCATCATCCAGCACAGTTGGTGGGTGCCCCGTTCGGGATTTCCAGGGTTCCAGGTCATGCCCGCCACTTCGCGGGTCAACACGAACACGATGACTGAAGGCTGGCCCACCAAACTCGAGGATCCCGGAACCTCGACCAGCCCGATCGTCACGGACACCCTCTACCATGACGGCTTCGTCACCAATCTCGCCGTCGCCTGGGGAGGACATCCCACGACCAAGTCCGATTCCGGCTTCCAGATCCACGGCGGCATGGCGCAGTCCATCAGCCGCGGTTTCGCGGATGGCCACGCCGACATTGCCCCCCGCGCGCGCATCCGCTGGCGGCACTTCGGCAACTGGACCAGCTTTGACTGAGACACCGTTGGCACTTAGATCCGCAGGAAGAACTGGCGCCGGTGCATCCAGTAGAGAATCAGCCAGAATGTCAGAAGCACCGCCACCCCCTGGACCAGGGGCGCGTAGGATTCGCCGAGGATCTGAAAGACACCCTGCCCGAGGTGCGTCCGGAACGAACTGGCGATGAAGCCATCCCAGAGGTGGGCGATCGAGTAGGCCATGATCGAATTCATTCCAATCACCACCAGCGGGTACGCCCAGCGCTTCCAACCGCCCAGATCCATGATCGCGTAGAAGGCCGCCAGGATCAGAAAGCACCAGCCGCCGCTGAACAGCACCCAGGACGGCGTCCAGATCCGCTTCACCACCGGACACAGTCCGAGCCCACCCAGCAGCGCTCCCATGCCCAGCCCGATGCAGCCCAGCAATACCAGTCGATTCAACCGTTCCTTGGGTTCCTTCTCACTCCGAAGGACTCCTCCCGCGAGCAAGCCAAGGATCATTGTCGCCAGCGTTGGAACGAAACTCAGCGTGGAATACCCGCCGCCATTGTGCGTCCACGGTGTTTCCCGGGGAAACTGGTTCATCCACCAAAGGTCCACGTCCCACGCCAGGTTCGAGTTCTTCTGCCAATGCGCCGCAAACCCCGGAAGCCCATGCTTCTCCAGCCACTCCGCCGGAACACCGACCTGCGAATAATCAAACTCAGGACCAGGCAGCGGGTGGACCGCAAACGCCAGCCAGACACCCGCCAGCAGGATCCACAACGCCAGCCATTGATCGCGACGCGGGCGGAACGCCAGCAGGAACAACGGCAGGTACCCCATCCCGATCTGGCTCAGCGTGTCTTCGAACGTGAAGTTCGTCTGCTTCGCCCCCACCGACCTCAGGAAGATCCCCAGAAACGTCAGCGCCAGCGCCCGCCAGATCGCATGCCCGAACATCGGCAGGAACGGTTGCCCACGCGCCTGCC
>JBBQIU010000565.1:0-3423 GCA_038325245.1 Verrucomicrobiota bacterium | reverse complement strand
ACTCCCAATGGATCGAGTTCGAAGCTGTCGTCCGCCAATGGGCCTTTCGGTACCAACGCCTGGAAGTCGAACTCTCCGTAAATGGTGCCCGCGTCCTCGCAGACTCCCCACGCATGGCCGGTCAGAATCCATCCCCTGACTTTGTCCACGCTCGCGTTCGCGTCCGCGGGGTCGCCAGCAACCCCGCCGACACCGCCGGCAACCCCACCGTCATCCGCGTCTTTGTTCCAGGACTCGACCAGTACACCCTCGTCGAACCCGCGCCGGCCGACCCGTTCGCTGCCTTCCCAATTTCCATCGCGGAAATCCTTCGACCCAGCAGTAGCACTCCCATCGAAGCGCGACGGCGGATCCACGGGACGGTCATCCATGCCCTGGAGGACGAGGTGATCCTGCAAGAGCGCGACGCCGGCATCGTCGTGAAGTTGCCTCGCAAGCGCGTGATCGATGATCCCGAGGGAGTCTCCGACGAACGCCCCGTGCCCCCCGTGCTCCTCCCAGGCGATTCCGCCGAGGCCGTCGGCTACATCTCCGCCACATACGGCCCCGCACAGCTCGTCGATGCCTTCATCCGCAAACGGGAGCCAACCGAAACCGGGCCCCCCCCTACGCCCCGTTACATTTCTGTCACGGACATCCGCGCAGGCCGCCCACTCCATGTCCTTGTCGAAATCGACGCCGATTTCCGCGAGAAACTCGAACCCGAGGATCTCGGCAGCGTGGTCGTCCACCGCTGGCGCATGACCCAGAACTCCGAACCCCTTGAGGTCGCCCTCCCCGAAGACCACGGCCCCGTCCACTCCTACGAACCCGGCACCGTCCTCCGGCTCCGCGGCTTCATCGAACCCCGTCCCGCCGTGTCCCCCGGAAAGAGCGGGTACCGCCTGCGCGTCCGCTCCAAGGACGACATCGCCGTTCGCAGTCACCCCTCCCATTGGCTGACTCCGGAAGTCTTCCGACTGCTCGGCTTCAGCACCCTCGCCATCCTCGGCTGGGCCCTCCTCCTCTGGCGCGAAGGAGGCCACCAGCGCGCCCTCAACCGCGAACTCGAGGACCGAATCCACTCCCGCACCGCCGAACTCACCGACGCCAATCGGCACCTCGAAGAACAGGTCGCCCAACAACGCCGTGTCGAAGCCGCACTCCTCGAAAGTGATGCCCGAACCCGCGCCATTCTCGAGCACAGCCCCGAAAGTATTGTGGTCCTCGACCCGACCCATTCGCGCTTCGTCGAGACCAATGGCGCCGCCGCCGCCCTCTTCGGCGGTTCCCGCGCGGACCTCGTCGAAAAAACGCCCGCCGAACTCAGCCCCCCGCGACAACCCGACGGCTCCTCCTCCCAGGAGGCCGCCCTGAGGCACATCCACCGTGTGCTCGCGGGAGGTTCCCACCGGTACGAATGGGTCCACCGCGACATCGACGGCCGGGACTTTCCCTGCGAGATCAATCTCGCCCTGATGCCTCGCGACGGGCGCCTCTTCGTCATCGGCACCATCACCGACATCACCGCCCGCCAACGCGCCAAACGAATCCGTGAGGCGATCTATCAGATCTCCGAGGCCGCCAATCATGCCGAGGATCTGCCCGGCCTCTACACCCGCATCCATGCCGTCATCCGGCAGTTGATGAATGCGGACAATCTTTACATCGCCTCTTACGACCCCCGAACCGACCTCCTCAGCTTCCCGTATTACGTCGACGAAAAGGACCCCACCCCGCCCACGCGCCCCCTGGGCCGCGGCTTCACCGAATACGTCCTCCGCACCGGTCGAACCCTCCTCGCGGATGCCACCCTCGGCGACGAACTGCGTCAAAACGGCGAATGCGTCCCGATCGGCTCTCCCGCCGCACTCTGGCTCGGGGCCCCCCTCGCCCTTCGCGGGCGGCCCTTCGGCGTGCTCGCCGTTCAGGAATACCACAATCCCAAGGCATTCGGGCAGGAGGAGAAGGACGTCCTCGGCTTCGTCGCCGAACAGATCGCCATCGCCATCGATCGTCGCCAGGCCATCGACGACCTCCGCGCCAGCGAGGCCAGGCTTCGCGAATCCGAGGAACGCTTCAGCAAGGCGTTCCACAACTGCCAGGGCGCGCTCGCCATCGTTTCTCTCGAGGACGACCGCTACCTCGACGTCAATGAGGGTTTCGTCCGTACCTACGGCTACAGCCGGACCGAGGCCCTCGGGCATACCTCCCTCGATCTCAACCTCTGGCACGACACCGCTCATCGTGATCGCCTCTTTGAGTGCCTTCGCAACACCGGCTCCTTTCGCAACGAGGAAACCGTCATGCGCCGCCGGGACGGCCAGGTGCTCACCACCGTCGAATCCGCCGACGTCATCGACATCGGCGGCCAACGCTGTGTCATCGTCTTCGCACTCGACATCACCGACCGCAAACGCGCCGAAACCGAGCTCTTCCACGCCCTTCGCAAGGAACGCGAACTGAGCCTGCTCAAAACCAGCTTCGTCTCCCTCGTCTCCCACGAGTTCCGCACCCCGCTTGAAATCATCCTCTCCTCCGGCGAAATCCTCGAACGCTACCACGACCGCCTCGCCTCGGAGCAACGGGCCCGCCAGCTCCGCGCCATCACCACCTCCGTCCGCCGCATGGCCCATATGATGAACGAGGTCCTCCTGCTCGGCCGCTTCGACGCCGGACGCATGGAGTTCCAGCCCGCCCCCATCGACCTCCCAGCCTTCTGCCAACGCATCGCCGACGACATCTCCGCCGCCGCCGATCGACGCTGCCCCATCCAGGTCGACCTCCATGGTGATCTCTCCGAGGCCGCCGGCGACGAAGCCCTCCTCGGCCACGTCTTCACCAATCTCCTTTCCAACGCCGTCAAATACTCCCCTCCCGGCCACCCCGTCCTCTTCAGCCTCGAACGCCGCGATCACGATGCCGTCTTCACCATCCGGGACCAGGGACTTGGCATACCCGAATCCGACCGGTCCCGGCTCTTCTCAGCGTTTCACCGCGGCACCAATGTCGGGCAAGTCCCCGGTTCCGGCCTCGGCCTCGTCATTGTGCGTCGCTGCACCGACCTCCACCGGGGCACTCTCCAGTTCTTCTCAAAGGTAGGCGTCGGTACAACGTTCGAAGTTCGCATCCCCCTTTGGCTGGAAAGCCCCGCCCCGATCCCCGCATGAAAACCATTCTCGTCATCGAGGACGACGATCAGACCCGCGAAAACCTCCAAACCATCCTGGAGATGGAGGGATTCAGGGCCGTCACCGCCCCCAACGGCATCGCCGGACTCGACGCCACCCGCCGCGAGTTGCCCGACCTCATCCTCTGCGACGTCATGATGCCTGAACTGGACGGACATGGCGTCCTCCGGGCTCTTCGCGCTGATACGTCAACCGCCACCATTCCCTTCATCTTCCTTACCGCCCGCGGGGAACGAAAAGACCAGCGTACCGG
>JBBQIU010000564.1:0-3431 GCA_038325245.1 Verrucomicrobiota bacterium | reverse complement strand
TCCCGAAACTTCCAAAGACAAGGTCGCTGTGGGCCGGTGCGTGTCGGCTCAGGATCTGCGCATTGCCGTTGTCGAACGAGCAGCCGAACACGCCTCCGCACCGCAGCGGCGTCACCGTCACGTAGACCCGGTCCGCCGTCGCGGCAACCCCTCGAATCTGCTGGTCCACGTTCTGCGTGTCATACGACACCGTCACACTCCGGTCCCGTGCCGAGATTCGCAGCAGCCGCCCGCTGACGCGCGTCGACGTCAAGTCGCCGACCGCGGCGTAGATCGCGGTGGTGTGATTCCGCGTAACGAAGATTCCCCCGCCCCCCGCGCCGCCGATGGACGACTCGTTGCGGACTGCGAAGTCCCACACGTTCCGGGCGAGCAGGACGGGCGTGGAGTTGAACGGGTCGAGGTCGAATTGGTAGAGCAACCGGTCCTCTGTAAGGACCACGAGGGATTCCTTCAGGCGCGCTCCGTTCGCCTGGAGAACCTCCACCGGCGCCATTCGCTTCACCTTCCCCCCCGCAGCTGAGAAAAAGCGCAGGCTGACCAGCCCGCTGGGTCGTTCGATGGAGAACTCCCCGGCCGATGCGTAGGAGCCCCAAACATCCCCGCGCCATAACATCACCGCACCGTTGGCCGCCACCGGAACCAAGTCGATCCGAGGTGGATTGATCAAGCTCCGCTCGACCTTGATCAAGGTCGAGTCGTTCAGCGCATCGGTAAACGTCCACGCCAGTGGTTTGCGTCGCAGGTATCCGTTCGCCGAGTAATAAACAAACAACTCGTCGCGCACCGCGCCGTCGATGGCGAAGTTGTAGCCCTGCCCCTGGTAGCGTGTGGCCGGCCCCAGGGCCACCAGCGGCGGCCGGATGCCCAGCGCCGCATTCACTCCGAGCGTCCCCTCCCGGCGCGTAACATCGTTGTTCTGCGCGCCGCTCTTCCACCAATACAGTCCGTCTCGAAACAGCTCGAACCCCGTGATCCCAGGAAGATTGCCGCCACCACCGTCCGTGACCGCCCGGTGCGGGCTTGCCGGCTGCGCGAAGGCGGCGACGCCCGACAGACCCATGGCGACGAAAACCAGACCGAAAACCCGGGGAATATGTGTTGAAAAAGACATTGAGTTCACAGCCCGAAACGGAGGGGCCCTCACAGATGCCTGGCCTCGGCTCCCTGTGAAAATCGGGTCAGTCCCCCCCCCAAGTTCGTGCTCAACGTCCGGGAACTCGCTTTCCGTGTCGATGGGGAAGCTCGGAAATCCCGTGCATCCACAAGTTATTGGTGGTCCCCCGAATCCGCTCTTAGTCCTAATCTTAATCTGAATCCTAATCGGCCCGTTCACAGCAAGGGCACGTCAACCGAGGGTGGCCGATTGAGATCAAGATTAGGATGAAGATTAGGGTTAAGAATAAGAGCCCCGTGCTGATCCACGCTCCCAGGACCGGAGATCACCGATAACCCGGGGATGCGCGGGTCGCCCGATTCGTCGCGTCACCTGCCTTGACCGAATGCCTTCCAGATCGTATCCGGGCGTGGTGTTCCCCCGACTCCCCGTGTCACGTCGTCTAACCGCAGTCCTTCCGCAGGCTCTGCTTTCTCTCGCAACATGCCTGATCGCCTGGACAGGAGCTTTCCTGTGCGGCCTATGTTCCACCGTTTCGGCCGCCGAGGCCCCGGCACCCCGCACCGAGACCGTGATGGCACGGGACGGAACCGCGCTCGCCACCGACGTGTACCTGCCGACAACGGAGCATCCCTTCCCTGTCATTCTCGCTCGAACCCCTTACAACAAAGCCGCCGCCGCTTCGCTCGGACGCGACGGCACGCGCCGGGGTTTCGCAGTGGTGATCCAGGACACACGCGGACGCTTCGCCTCCGCCGGGGAAAACCTGCCCTTCCATCTCGACGGACCCGATGGCGAGGACACGCTGCGATGGCTTCGAAATCAACCTTGGTGCAACGGGCGGATCGGCACCTGGGGCGGTTCGGCCGGCGCCATCACCCTGTTCCAACTCGCCGGAACCGGAGCACAACCCCTCCACGCTCAGTTCCTGGTGGTCGGCGCCCCAAACCTCTACGAGGTCGTCTACACCGGCGGAATCTTCCGCAAAGCCCTCGCCGAGGATTGGATCCGCGCCACGCGCTTCGCCAG
Source organism: Verrucomicrobiota bacterium (assembly GCA_038325245.1). Taxonomy (GTDB): domain Bacteria; phylum Verrucomicrobiota; class Verrucomicrobiia; order Limisphaerales; family CAIMTB01; genus CAIMTB01. The sequence goes on along the minus strand of JBBQIU010000564.1, from coordinate 1,285 downwards.
CAACGCCCTCCCAATCTGGGAAAATCACCCGAACTACGACGCCTACTGGCGCGAACGTGACGCCTCGCGAAACTACCGCCAAATCCGTGCCGCCGGCGTCCACATCGGCGGTTGGTGGGACATCTTCGCCCAGCCCACCGTCGACGCCTTCGTCGGCTATCAAAGTCACGGCATCCGCGGCGCCCGCGGCAGACAAAAATTGGTCATGGGTCCCTGGACCCATGGCGTCCTCCAGGATAAGGCGGGACAACTCACGTTCCCCAATGCCAGGAACCCGCCCGGCGATACCGAAGACGCCTGGCGTTGGTTCGAACACACCTTGAAAGACACCGACAATGGCGCCTCCAGCGATCCTGCCGTGACCTACTATGTTCTCGGCGACGTCACCGACTCCAACGCTCCCGGCAACGAATGGCGCACGTCCGGCGTTTGGCCTCCCGCCGACACCAAACCCACACCATCCTACTTCCATGCGGATAAGTCCCTTTCTTGGCGGCCGCCGTCCAAGGATGAGACGGGAACCCTGGCGTACACTTTCGATCCACGAAACCCGGTTCCAACGATGGGCGGAATTCAACTCACAATCCCCGCAGGCCCCATGGACCAACGTTCCATTGAGGATCGCAGCGACGTTCTCGTCTTCACCTCCCCTCCCCTCGAGGAGCCCACCGAAGTCACGGGACGGGTCCGAGCGCGCCTATGGATTGTGAGTGACGCACCGGATACCGATTTTTTTGTCCGCCTTTGCGACGTCTATCCCGACGGACGCTCGTTCAATCTCTGTGAAGGCATGATCCGGGCCCGGTTCCGTTCCGGGTTTCACCGCGAACGCTTCCTTGAGCCCGGCGCACCGACGCGCCTCGACATCGACATGTGGTCCACAAGCGCCGTTTTCAACCGGGGCCATCGAATCCGCATCCATGTCACGTCCTCCAGTGCGCCAGGCTTTGACCCCAATCCAAACACCGGCGCCCCCTTCCGTTCCGGACCCGAAACCAAGCCCGCGCGCAACCAGGTCCTCATCACCCCCCGGCATCCATCCTATGTCATGCTCCCGATGAACCGACCATCCCCAAATCCCTCTCCCGCCGGAGCGAAGCGGAGGTGGGAGAGGATGATTCCGTGAACGCGGAACCGGGTGAGGGCTCTCCCCCCGGTTCATGGCCCCAATGCGTGTCCGATTCTTGGAAAACGTTGCTACCCATGAACCCACCATCCCCAGATCCCTCTCCCGCCGGAGCGCAGCGCAGGTGGGAGAGAGTGTTCGGAGGTCCCCCCGCCCCCG
>JBBQIU010000563.1:0-3438 GCA_038325245.1 Verrucomicrobiota bacterium | reverse complement strand
GGGCGGAGGCCAGGCCACTGATGCCCCGCGCGTTCCCGGGGAATGCCGGCAACTCGAACACGCGTTCGGCGAGTTCCAGCACGCGCGGAACCCGGGCGCCGCCGCCGCAGAGGAAGACGCCCGCCCTGAGGTGGTTCAGCCAGCCTGCGTCCTCCAGTTCTTCCCGGATGATCTCAAACGTCTCCTGGAGCCGGATGGACATCACACACCGAAGGTTGTCGACATGGATCGGGCGCTCGGGGAGACCCAGGTCGTTCCGCGGCGGGACCGTCCTACCGCGCGCCGACTCGTCAAAGACCGCGTCGCCGTACTCGACCTTGAGCTTCTCGGCCCGCCCCTGGGGAATCCTCAGCCCGAGGGCGATGTCCTGGGCGACATGGTCACCCCCCACCGCCAGGACGCCCGTGTGCTTGACGACCCCGCGCGAATAGAGGACGTACTCCGTCACCCCTGCCCCCATGTCGATCACGAGTGAACCGAGTTCCTTCTGCTCAGCGGTCAGCACTGTCAGCGAACTCGCAAGCCCGTTGAAGACCACGTCCTCCACCTCGATGTGCATCCCCTTCACAAGGCGGATCGCATTCTGGAGCCGGTTCGTGCGCCCGTGGACAACGTGCATCTCCACCTCCAACCGGTTCCCGAGCATTCCCACCGGGTCGCGGATCTCCTCCTGATCCTCCACACTGAAGTGCTGCCGGATGGCGTGAACGACGTAGTGGTCGGCGGGGATGTTGATCGCCTTCGCATTCCGGATCACGTCGTTGACGTCGTCGGCCGTGATCTCGCGATCCCGTGAGACGATCGGCTGGACGCCCCGATTATTGAAGCCCTGCACATGGCCCCCGGAAACCCCCAGGTAAACCGAACGCACCTCGACATCGGCGGATTGCTCCGCATCGGCCAGCGCCTGCCGCACATCCTCCTCGACCCATTGCGCCTCGACGATCTCCCCCTTGCGCACCCCGCGGGAGGGACATTGGCCGATGCCGATGATCGTCAGGACGCCCTCGGCGGTCACCTCGCCGACCATCGCGCAGATTTTTGAAGTGCCGATCTCGAGTCCAACGACGAGAGGTCGACGTTCCAGAAAGCGGAAATCAAACATGGGGATTCCTTCGGGTACGATGGGTTTTTGGGGGTGCGGACGGGGTGGGTGGGGGCGCCACCGCCGGGGCAGAACTGGCGGTCGCGTCGCGCAGTCGGGCGGGAAGATTGTTCGTGACCGAAAGGTCCAACCAATCGATGGCGAGCGCGCGGGCGAGGGTATAGTCGTGAACGCTCCGCCAGAGGCGCATCTGGCGGTCGAAATCGGCGACGCCGAATGCGAGCCGCCCGCCGTTCGTCAGATTTCCCTTCAGGACATCGCCGCCCGAGACATCCACCTCCTCGAGGTCCACGAGGGAAAACATGGTGGAGGCTTCGTAGGCTCGGATCAGGTTCAGCGCGGCGCGCACCTGGGGTCGCGTGATCCGTTGCCCAGGATTCACATCGGCGCGGTCCAATCCCGCCAGCCGTGTCAGGTGGGCGAAGTCCGCCTGCTCCCCGGGGTTCATCCATTGCGGATATAGTGGTGGCAGCACGAAACCTTCATCATCCAGGTAGTTCGTCTCTGCCCAGGCCGACCCATCGGCCACGTTCAATCGCCACACGACGACCTGCGCACGGGGTTCGCGCTCCCAGACCCCGAGCCTCAGGCAGTCCGGGCGCAGTGCTTCCACCTCTGCGCGCTGAACCCACGGGATGAGCTCCAGGTCATGACGCACCTGGTCCAGGTCGATCGACAACAGATTCTGACCGGGCTCCACCCCCGCCCATCGCCGAATCTGTTCCGGGCGCAACCGTCCATGATGGCGGAGCTCGATCCGCCGGATGGCATAGGCGTCATTCCCGTAAACGAAACGTTGGAGAGTCCACTGATACGCCTGCCAGATCAGGAGCACCCCGAGGGTCGTCCCCCCCACCGCGCCCACCACGGCGGTCACCAACCTCAGACGAGCTCGGCGCGCATCGCGTGAACGCATCTTCACTTCGAGAACGCTCTCCCGCTCATTGCGGCGGTTCTTGGTCTTTCGCTGGAACCACATGGCTTCCTATCTCCCCTCTTTCCGGCGATTGAGCGCCAGTTCCACCATCCGCCGGCAGAGCTGCGGGAACTCCAGTCCCGCCGCCGCCGCCGCTTTCGGAAGAAGACTCGTCTCCGTCATCCCGGGCAGGGTGTTGACTTCCAGGACGAACGGAGCGCCGTCCGTGCTCACCATCACATCCACCCTCGCGTAATCCCGACCGCCCACCGCCTCGAACGCCCCAAGAGCCGCCGCCTGCAGCCGGGCCGTCACGGCCGGCTCGAACGGGGCGGGACAGAGGTACTCCGTCTCGCCCGCCGTGTACTTGCTCCGGTAATCGTACGCCCCGCTCTTCGGCCGGACTTCGACCACCGGCAACGCTCCCCCCTCGAGAATCCCAACCGTCACTTCCCGCCCCATGATCCGCTCTTCCACCAAGGCCTCCGTGTCGTGTCGAAGACACTCCTTCAACGCCTCCGCCCAGTCCTCCTCCCGATCCACAAATCGCAACCCCACACTAGATCCCTGCCGCACTGGCTTCACCACCACCGGCGGCTACCATGTCAGGGGCCAAGGGACTCGCGCATTTGTTACCACCCCATACCTCGCCGTCGGAACCCCGGCCGCCACCAGCCGTTCCTTGGTCAGGACCTTGTCGAACGCCACCCGGCTCGCCTCCACCCCACACCCGGTATACGCCAGATCCCTTGCCTCCAATTCCTGTTGCACCGTGCCGTCCTCGCCGAAGGTCCCGTGCAGCGCGATGAACACGACATCCGTATCCCCCGGGATCGACCACGTCCCCACGGGGTCCACCTCCTCCACCCTCCATCCCAGCGTCCGCAACGCACCCGCCACCGCCGCCCCCGAACGCAGCGAGACTTCCCGCTCCGCGGAGGGCCCGCCGAGCAACACACAGACATACGGGGACGCACTCATGCGCATTCGCCCACGATCTCCACTTCCGTCTCCAGTTCCACGCCCCGCTCCTCGCGCGCCCGGACCTGGATCCGCTCGATCAACGCCAACACGTCCGCCGCCGTCGCACGCCCGTCGTTCACGATGAAATTCCCATGCTCCAAAGACACCGAGGCGCCCCCCACCCGGCTCCCCTTCAAGCCCAGTTCATCGATCAACCGCCCCGCGGGAATCCCGGACGGATTCTTGAAGATGCAACCCGCACTGGGCGCAGCGGGCTGCGACGCCCATCGCCGCGCGTTCAACTCATTCAGCTTCGCCTCGACCCGCTCAGGCGTTGCCGGTTCCCCCCGGAAGACGGCCGCCAACGCGATGGCCTCCCGGAAAAGGTCGCACCGCCGGTACCGTGCCGGAACCTCCGACGCCGGACGTTCCACCACCGCACCGTCGGCACCCA
>JBBQIU010000562.1:0-3439 GCA_038325245.1 Verrucomicrobiota bacterium | reverse complement strand
GAGCGCCGGACGGGGAGGGATTTGCCACAAAGAACGCAGGGAACGCAGAGACTTGGAAGGACGGGATCGGCTTCCCAGGTCCACCCATCCCCCCGAAGGGCGAAAAAACGGGCGAGGCGTACTCCTGGGAATCCATCATCCGCTTCCTCCGCAGTCCGTTATCCGTATTGAAGGACGCTTCCTGGGGCGACGCGGAGAGAACGGAGCTTAAGGGAGAGAGGGATGCGGTACACCGGCACGGGCACCTCACTCATCCAAAGGCGGTGCTTCCTCTCGGAGTTTCTCTCCGTGCTCTTCGTGTCCCCGAGGCAAATCCCCTTCTCCCCCCACTCCCCGCTCGCCACCAGGGCTGCGCAACGGCACCCTGCGGACGACGCATGCGGCTCGATCAGCAACTGCTCGAACGGGGACTTTGCGAAAGTCGTGAGAAGGCCCAGCGTGCCATCCTCGCCGGCCAAGTCCGCGTTAACGGTCACGTCGCTGACAAGCCAGGCCGCAAGATCAAGCCCGACGACTCCCTCGAACTGCTCGCGGGCGAACGTTACGTCTCCCGGGGCGGATTCAAACTCGAAGCAGCGCTCCGCGCATTTTCTATCGATCCTTCGGGACTCCGCGCCCTCGACGTCGGCGCCTCGACCGGAGGCTTCACCGACTGTCTGCTTCAACATGGCGCGGACCGAGTCGCTGCGGTGGACGTCGGACGTGGCCAGTTGGCCTGGAAGCTTCGGCAGGACCCACGCGTTCTCGTCCTCGAAGGCGTCAATGCCCGGGAGCTGCTTCCGGGCCATTTCCCGCCCCCCTTCCAGGCCTTCGACCTGGCCGTGATCGACTGTTCTTTCATTTCGCTTCGAACAGTGCTTCCTCCCGTTCTCATGCTCGTGAGGCCGGGAGGTTGGCTCGTCCCCCTCATCAAGCCGCAATTTGAAGCCGGCCGGGCCGAAGCCGATCGAGGTCGCGGTGTCATCACCGATCCCGCCGTCCACGACCGCGTTCTCTTGGAACTCCGCGCTTTCACCGAATCCATTCCGGGGCTTCAATGGGCCGACGTCACCCCGTCGCCACTGCTCGGCCCCGCGGGAAACAAAGAATTCCTCGCCCTGCTTGAAAAAGCGTCCTGAACCCATCGGCCGGGTTGGATTGGTGGCCAACACCGAAAAACCTGAAGGCCAGCCCCTCCTCATTGAGGCCGCCCGGCTCCTGGCCGACCACGGCATCGAGGTCATGGCGGATTCGGCCACCCTTCGGATGAGCGGGCTCAAGCTCCGCCGCCTGCGCAATGCCCACGCCGTGGCTGGCGCCGTCGATCTGCTTCTCGTCTTCGGTGGCGATGGAACGATCCTCCGTGTCGCGCGCGAAATCGCCGGAAGTCCCACGCCACTGCTCGGCATCCATGTCGGCCGCCTCGGATTCCTCGCCGGCGTCACCGCCTCCGAGCTTCCCAAGGCCATCGGGCAGATCGTCGATGGCGACTACCGGGTCGAGAGCCGTCCCCTGATGGTCGCGGGACGCTCCCGCCCCCAGCGCGCTCCACTGCTCCATGCCCTCAATGACTTCGTTTTCACCCGCGGCGAAGTCTCGCGGATGATCGAACTCGAGGTCGCCGTCGACGGCGAGGAACTGACCCGTTATCGATGCGACGGTTTAATCATCTCGTCTCCCACCGGGTCCACCGCCTATTCACTCGCCGCCGGAGGTGCCATCGTCAGCCCGTCGGCGCGCGTGTTCACCATCACCCCCATCTGTCCCCTAACCCTCTCCAACCGCTCGATCATCGTGGATCTAGAGTCGTCGGTCGTTGTCCGCGTCACGACCGCCAAGCTTCAAACCCACCTCACCGCCGACGGACAGGTCGCCGTCCAGTTGCGCGTTGGGGACGAGGTGACGATCCGTCGCGCCCCGGAGGAAGTGAGACTTCTGCGTCTCGGCGGGAGTTCGTTTTTCCGGACACTCCGGCAGAAATTGCACTGGAGCGGTTCCCACGCCTGACCCCAAAACTCCTGCAAAAGCTTGGGTCCTAATCCTCCCATGGTCCGCCTGAAAGACATCGCAGAGCGTGCCGGCGTTTCCGTCATGACGGTGTCGAAAGTCCTTCGGAACGCCCCGGACATCTCGGGCACCACCAAGGCCCGCGTGCGCGCCCTGGCCCAGGAAATGGGCTATGTGCCCCACGCTCTCGCCGCCGGCCTTCGCACCCGCGCCACCCGACTCCTCGGAGTCGTCATCCCGGGAATCGTTAATCCCGTCTACGCCCGCCTCCTCATGGCTCTCGAGGACCGCGCGTTCGAGTCGGGCTTCGATCTATTCCTCGCTCATACCCTCGAGAAGCCGGAACGCGAGGAACTGGTCCTTCGTCGCCTGCTCGCCCGCCGCGTGGAGGGGCTCTTCGTGGTCCCCGTGGCTCGATTGGGCGACGCGCCGGGTATCTACGCCGAGCTGGCCCGGCTTCGGGTTCCCACCGTTATTCTCGGTCCGGCCTCCCGTTCGTTCGACGGCTTCTCCCGCGTCTCGGCCGACGAAACGAGCGCGAGTCGCGAACTCACCCAACACCTTGTCGGCCTGGGACACCGCCGCATCGCCTTTCTCTCCGGTCCCACCGTCTCTCCTTCAGCGCAGGCCCGGCTCGATGGCTACCGCCGTGGCCTCCGGGACGCCGGCATCGAGTTCGACGACCGTTTGGTCTTCCAATCAGGCACAACCGTCGAGGACGGCTTTCAAGCGGGACTTGAGCTTGTCCGGGAAAGCCTCGGCGTCACCGCGCTTCAGGGCGTCAACGACCTCATTGCCATCGGAGCTCTGAACGGACTTCTCTCCCAGGGCGTCCGTGTGCCCGAAGACGTGTCCGTGGCCGGTTTTGGGAATGTCCTGAGTGCGGAGAACGCGCGCGTCCCTCTCACGACCGTTCGAGAGCCCAAGTTCAGCCTCGGCCTCGCCGCCATGGAGATAATGCAGCACCTGCTTCGTGGCGAAGGTCCCGAAATCCGTGTCCTCCGCGCGGAACTTGTTCCTCGTCGCAGCACCGCGCCTCCGGCGGTCAACCCCCTGATCTGACGAAGCCCCGGATCAGGGCTGATACGTCGCTTCCTTGAAACGTTGGAGATCGCGATTGCCCGGCTGGGCGGGTCTGTCCAAGCCCTTCAGGGCATGAGTGCCCCCCTCGCGCCAGCGCCACAACTCCGCGTGGCCATCCGCGAACGAGACCAACCCGGCATTTCCGTGCCGGCTGGCGGGAGCGTTCTGCCAAAGCCACACGTTTGGAAGGGCGCGGACTGCAAAAAACCCGTCATCAATGCTGTTGGCTTCCTCGTCAACGAAGACATTTGCCTGTGCCGGTGATGGTTTGACGATCTCGGTCGACTTGCGGAAAAACGGCACACCCGGATTCACAAAGGCGCCGGCCTCGTCTCCCGACATGCGCCCATTCATGGAAATGCTACGCACC
>JBBQIU010000561.1:0-3441 GCA_038325245.1 Verrucomicrobiota bacterium | reverse complement strand
CCCGCGGCGAGGGCGGAGGCAACATGGTGGGCACCCAGGCTGGCGCCGCGCTCGGAGTCCTGAGGGAAGCCGAACTCCGGGATTGCCTCCGCATCCTCGGGGTCCGTCATGCCTACTTCCTCGATCAACTGGACTTCTTCTACACCGAGAGTTACGCCGCAACCCTCCGCAAGTGGCACAAGGAGGAAGCCCTCGAGAAGCTCGTCCGCCTCGTCCGCTCCCTTCGTCCAGAAATCATGGTCACGATGAACCCCGCCCCGAATCCCGGACAACACGGTCATCATCAGGCCGCCGGCGTGCTCGCCACGGAGGCCTTCGCCGCCGCCGCCAATCCCGCCCGTTTCCCATCCCAGCTCGCCGACGAAGGGCTCGCGACCTGGCAGGCCCGAAAACTCTTCTACGGCGGCGCCTCAGGCCTCCACGTCACGACGATCAACACGACCCGACCGCTCGCCGACGGACGCATCCCCGCCGACATCGCTGGCGAAGCATTGAGTCATCATCGGTCCCAGGGCTTCGGCGGCTTCATCCGGTCCCCGTGGCTGCGACGTCCCCAGGGCTTCACCCTCGTGAAGAGCGCCGTCGCCCCCGAACCGAACCCGAGCGATCTCTTCGCCGGACTTCCGGCCCCGGACCCGATTCAGTGGGTCTCCTTCGCTGCCCAACCTCTGGCGCCGGTCGTCGCCTTCGTGCCGCGACCTTCCATTGTCAACTACCTGAAGTGGACCGCGGAACAGGGCATCAGCCACCTCGCCGCCACCTTCCCAGCCGACCTGCCCGTCGTCGCAGGCGAAGCCAACACGATTCAACTGGAGGTTCACCCCGACCTTCTCGCCGGTGGCCTGGACGCCCTTCGAATCGAAGCGCCGGCCAACTGGACGGCGCGGCTCGGAAAACGCCCCAGGACATCTGAACGGGCAGCCATGGTCCGGATTCCCGTGATTGTGGAACCTCCCGCGGATGCCCTGGCAGACAGCGAGATCCACGCCCGAATGGTTCCTCCCGGCTCCGACGCGGCGGTGACGGCGACCGCGACCGCGCGTCTACACCCGGTGCCCAGCGCGCGCGTGCCGAGGATCCGGCGGGTCCCGGCGCTCGAGGGTTCCCTTTCCGGGTGGGAAGGCGCCACGGTGCTGACCATCGGCACGAACCGCACCTGGCAGGGCCGAAGCGACAGTCCCGCCGACGCCTCCGCTTCCGTCCGCGTCCTCCACAACGGCAGTGAACTCTGGGTCGATGTCGAAGTGCTGGATGACGTGATCGTCTCGAACATCCAACCCGACGACATCAAGGGCCATTGGAGGAGTGATTCGGTGGAGATCTGCCTCGATCCCGCGGCCGGCGCGGAGGACACAACCGGCTGCTTCAAGATCGGGATCTTTCCATTCGACTCGACCGGCAAGGTGCGCGCCGCGCGGGATGCGGATGCCCGCCAGGGTCCTGTCGAACAAACCGCGCCCGGCCTTCGCCTCGCCTCAGTCCGCACGCCCACCGGATACCGCATTCAGGCCGCCATCCCGTTCAAGCTCGTCACCGGAACGGAGCGGACGCCCGGGCGGCTTGGATTCAACGTCCTCATCTACGATGGCGACAAGGCGGAGGCCGCCCCGGGCGAGAACATCAACGAATGCCGCCTCGCCTGGGCACCGCGATCCGGCGTGCAGGGGCGCCCCGAGGATTGGGGCCGCATCGACCTGGATTGAGCGCCGGACGTCAGGAGCGCAGGGAATCACCCAGAACAATCACACGCACCGAATCCATCCGGAGGCGGGATCGCGCGATCTGTTCCTTGAGTTCGGCCAACTGCCGTTGCGCCGCCCGAATCTCATCCTGGCGGACATTGGGATTCACCGCGGCGAGCGCACACAAGCGGTCAATCTCCGAACCCAGGGCCTGTTCCGCCGCCGCCGCCGCCGCTCCGATGACGGGCGCCGCGGCGGATTCCGCGAATTCCCGGACCACGCCGAGCAGACGGTCCAGCAGGGCTCGAACCGGAGCATTCTCGAGCAGCTCGTGAGCGGGAAAGTTCTCGAATGGGGCGTCATCCAAGGCGGTCAACGACTCCGCATCCACGCTCCGCCCGCGGGCATCCACCACCACGCGCAGGGGCGTCGACGCCAGGAACCGGTCCGAATGGAGTTTCGCCGGTGCGGGGCACTCCAGGACGTGCCACACCTCGAGCCACAGGCCGCGCTCGGTGGACGAGGGCCAGGCGACGCAAGCCGTCGATCCATCGGGGCTCCCCAGCAGCATGTCCAGGGCTCCGGTCACCATCGGATGATCCCAGGTCAGGAAAGCCACCTCCTCCCGGCTCAATGCCAGCTTGCGGTCCAATGTTGCGAGCAAACCCTCCGTGGGCAGGCCCGGAAAACGGTCCGTGTAAATGCCATCCGCTCCAACCCGATACGTCCGCGGGCTCACATCCTCGACGGGAACACCGAAGTGGTCCCAGGCGCGAAGCAGGAACTCCTCCAATTGTGTCTCCTTCTCCAGGGCCAAAATCCCCTGCGCGATCTCACGGGCCGGGCCGGGCCGGAACGAGTTCAACTCCAGCAAACGATCTCGCCCCCTTTCCAGGCGGAAGGCCAGGTCCTCGCGAGCCTTACGCGTGCGGGCGAGGAGATTCCCAAATTCCGTCCGCCGCCCGTCCTGCGTCTCGTGAAAATCCTGGGCCATGTCGATCACCTCAGCGCGGAACTGCTCCAGCAAGGCCCGGCCCCCAAGCAGATGCCGGGCAATGGCATCAAGCCCCTCGTGGAACCAACGGAACACCACCTCCTGCGGGCTGTTCTCCACATACGGCACATGAATCTCGACTCGCGCGGTCTGTCCGATCCTGTCCAGGCGACCGATGCGCTGTTCGAGCAGTTCCGGATCCAATGGCAGATCGAACAGGACGAGATGGTGCGCGAACTGGAAGTTGCGTCCTTCGCTGCCGATTTCTGATGCCAACAGGATGGGGGCGCCTTCGGGGTCTGCGAACCACGCCGCCTGTCGATCCCGTTGAACAAGTTCCAAGTCTTCGTGGAACAAGGCAACGGAGACGTTGAGGTTCGCCCGAAGAGCGGCATCGACAGCCAACACCTTGGCCTTGGTCCGGCAGATCAGAAGCACCTTCACATCCGGCGAGCGCCGGAGGAAGCCGACCAGCCATTCCAGCCTCGGATCCCGCGCGAAATCAAACGTGCCGCCCTCCTGCGCCGCCCCCGATCCTCCCAGTTCCATGTCCCCTGCGAACTCGGCCGCCAACTGCACCAGCAACGGGTCGTCGAGTGATTTCGCCTCCAGCTCCACCGGTCGTGGGATGCGCGCCGGGAAACCCTTCATGGAGGACCGCCGATTGCGGAACATGACCCGCCCCGTTCCGTGCCGATCCAGGAGTGCGGCAATGGCCTCCTCACGCGCCTGCCAATCCCCTCCGGACAAGGCTTCGAGCCGATG
>JBBQIU010000560.1:0-3448 GCA_038325245.1 Verrucomicrobiota bacterium | reverse complement strand
GGCGGCGTCAGTCACCTCGACACCTTCGATTACAAGCCCGAGTTGGACCGGCTCCACGGAAAGTCCCTTGAAGGCAAGGGCGAGAACCTCGGCTTTTTTGGCCAGCCGGGGAAGTTGATGAAGAGCGTCTACCCGTTCCGGCAACACGGACAGAGTGGCCGCTGGGTGAGCAGCCTGTTCCCGCATCTGGCCGCTTGCGTGGATGACCTGTGCTTCATCCATTCCATGTTCGCCAAGAGCAACAACCACACTCCCGCGACGTTCCAGATGAACAGCGGGTTCACCCTGAACGGCTTCCCCTCCATGGGCGCCTGGCTGAGCTACGGACTCGGCACCGAGAACGAAAACCTTCCCGCCTTCGTTGTTCTGCCCGACCCCCGAGGCCTGCCGGCGGGCGGCTCCATCAATTGGACCTCCGGCTTTCTGCCCGCCAATCACCAGGGCGTCCCCTTTCGCACCCAGTCCGCCGAGGCCATCTCCGACCTGCGCCCGCCCGACTCCATTCCGCCCTCTGTGCGTGACGCCGAACTGCGCATGCTCGCCGAGGCGAATCGCGCGTTCGCCGACGCCCATCCCGGCGACACCGCCTTCGCCGCCCGACTTCGTTCGTACGAACTCGCCGCCCGAATGCAGACGAGCATCCCGGAGGCCACGCGATTCGACGGGGAATCCGAGGCCACCCGGCGCTTGTACGGGATCGACGACGCGTCCAACAAGGGGTTCGCCCGAAACTGTCTGATGGCGCGCCGACTGCTCGAACGGGGTGTTCGCTTCGTCCAGATCTTCAACGGCGGCGCATTTGGGAGCCCTCGAATCAATTGGGACGGTCACGAGAACCTGAAGGAGAACCACGACGTCCAGGCCGCCACCATGGACAGGCCCGTCGCGGCGCTGATCCAGGACCTGAAGCAACGGGGGATGCTCGACGACACACTCTTCCTTTGGTCCACCGAGTTCGGTCGGGGTCCGGCGACTCAAGGCGTTGATTCGCCGGGACGCGACCATCATCCCAGCGCGTTCACGTGCTTCATGGCCGGCGCAGGCGTCCAAAAGGGCATTCAGTACGGCGCCTCGGACGAGCTTGGGTATTTCGTGGCGGAGAAGCGGGTGACGGTTCCGGACTATCACGCGACCATCCTGCACCTCCTCGGCATCGACCACGAACGGCTCACCTTCTACCACAACGGAGTGAACCGACGTCTGACGGACGTCCACGGGGACGTCCTCCCCGGCCTCTTGAGCTGACGGACATTCGCGCCGGGACATTTCAACCGGGGCCAAGAATCCCCGCCCTTCCCCTCGCGCGGGACATCTCCGGGGCATCCCAGCTCAAATCGGACTTTTAAACCGGGCGATTTTGGGCATCTTCCCCGCCCATGCATCACATTTTCGCCACCCTGCGCCGTCCCTTCGGGCTTTTGACTTTGACCACCGCGCTCCTTAGCGTCGCGCCCATGTCTAATGCCGCCGAATTGAAAGATGGTCTTTACGCCGAGTTCGACACCACCAAGGGAAAGATCGTCATCCAACTCGAGTTCGAGAAGACGCCCCTGACCGTCGCCAACTTCGTTGGGCTCGCGGAAGGCACCAAGAACTACTCAAAAGACGGTTCCGCCCCCAAGGCGCAGAATGGTGGCCCGTTCTATGACGGCATCACCTTCCACCGCGTGATCAAGGGTTTCATGGTCCAGGGCGGCGATCCGGCCGGCTCCGGCCGTGGCGGCCCCGGATACAAATTCAAAGACGAAATCGTTCCCGCCCTGAAGCATGACAAACCCGGCATCCTCTCCATGGCCAACGCCGGACCGGCCTCGAACGGCAGCCAGTTCTTCATCACACACGTCCCTACCCCGCATCTCGACGGCAAGCACACCGTCTTCGGTCATCTCGTCGAAGGTCAGAGCGTCGTCGACGCCATTGCCCAGGGCGACAAGATCAAGACGCTGAAGATCGTGCGTGTCGGCGAGAAGGCGAAGGCCTTCAAGGGTGACCAGGCCGACTTCGAGAAGTTCTCGAAATAACCCGCCCAAGGAACCAGGGCAGCGCTGCTTTCCAAGCTTCGAAGCGAAAGCCCCAAGCCGCACCACGAGACTTCCAGCAACAACACCTTACTCATTGCTCGAGAATAGCGGCGGGCCCAAGGCCCGCCGTTTTCCTTTTTGGGCCGGTCCGGAATTCGGCGCGGTCGTGACAAGAGCAAACAAAGCGGCAGGCAATCGGGTACCTGCGATTGGGCAGATCTGCGCTAGAACCGCGTCCGACCTACCCATGAACCGAAGCTGCCCTGGAGGGTTCCGCTCCGTCGGAACCTGGAGAACCCTAGCCTCAACCCAATCCTCGGCGCCGACGGAGCGGCGCCCTCCATCGCACGGTTCATGGCCGCAATACGTTTCTAAATTTTGCCTGACAAAGGGACAGGCAATTTGAGGCCTCGCTCCGGGGCGGCGGCGGGCGGCATGCGAATGCGCGCGACCTCCCAATTGCCCGCTCGCCTCCCGAAGTTCTTCATCCCATCGTCTCTGGAGGTATTTACGAATCTCGCTTAGAAATCGCTCGCCCAACCTGGCCCCTTGCGCATGTCGCGAATCACAGACGCCGTCCAGCGGATCACCGCACTGGCCCCCACCCCTGAAATGCTGCCCTTGCTGACCCGACTGCTCCGCGACCCGACCTCGGACCTGGAAGAGATTGCCACCGTAGCGCGCCATGACATGGACTTGGCCGCCAGCCTGTTGAAGCGCTGCAACTCAGCTACCCGTCGCGGAGCCGAACCCGTGGAATCCGTCGACGAAGCGATCCTCCGGTTGGGGCTCCAGTCAGTCCTGGAAATCGTCATGACGCTGCTGAGCCAGCGTCTCTACGCGCTTCCTCCGGAAGCCCAGACGCATCTTCGCGGCCTCTGGGACCATGCGCTGCTGACCGGGATCCTGGCCCGGGACATCGTCCAGAATACCGAGCTTTCCCGACCGATGGCGTTCACCGCTGGATTGCTGCATGACATCGGCAAAGTGTTCCTCATCAAGGCCGGCCCCACCGAGTACGTCCAGACCCTCCAGCGGGCCCAGCGCCATCACCGGGCTTGCGCCGACCAGGAAGAAGAAGACTTCGGCACTCATCACGGAACCGTAGGCGGCGAGATGCTTTCCCGCTGGAAATTGCCGGCAAGCATCGTTACGGGCGTCTGGTTCCATCATCACACGGACCTGGTCGGCGAACAGAGCGCCCTCGCCCGGGCCATCGAGATGGCCGACGCCCTCACCTACGTGGCTGGTTACGGGCTCGCCGACTACTACTCCCGCTTTCCCAATGCCTTGCGCAACCTCGAGGAGTTCCACTTCAAGCCTATCGACGTTACCGAACTGCTCGCCAATGGCCTGCGCGAAGCCGAACAAGTCCGGCAATTGCTCGGAAGCGGGAACTAAGTTGCCTCCCCCTTTCCTCCCCCCCA
>JBBQIU010000559.1:0-3459 GCA_038325245.1 Verrucomicrobiota bacterium | reverse complement strand
GCAGGACGCGCCCTTCGAGAATCAGAGGTCCAGAACCTGAAGGTGTTTGGCGAAAACCAGGACGTGGCGGCATTCGCGACCTCCCCGAGCGGAGATGAGGCGCTTGGGAATGCTCTTCGTGTTCTTCTGGGTCGTCGGATGCATCTTTCGGGACCCGATTCTTCCTCCGTCTTTTCGGCTCAACTCCAACTCCATGGAGCTTCTCTTTGCCACAAAGAACGCAGGGAACGCAGAGACTTGGAGGGACGGGATCGGCTTCCCAGGTCCACCCTTCCCCCCGAAGGGCGAAAAAACGGGCGAGGCGTACTCCTGGGAATCCATCATCCCATTCCTCCGCAATCGGTTATCCGTATTGGAGGACGCGTCCCATCAAAGGCGCTCGGCGTGTTCGGAGATCAGTCGTCGGACTTCGTCGGGGTCGATGCGACGGATGGGCAGGTCCCAGCCGAGTGTGTCGTGGTTGGGCTGCCAACCGTGTCCGTCGATGTCGACATAGATGGGATTGTTGTAGGCGCAGGGTTTCCATTTCCCTTGGTCGCTCGAACCGAACCCGGTTCGGAGATCGGAGTTCTCACCGATCGCGACGACGATGATGTGGGCATCCTGGGTCAAGGGGACACCGATCCTTCGGTTGAACTGGACGAGGCCGTCGCCGAACGCATCCGGGTGGGAGGCGCGCGTGAAGTTGAGCCGGGCAGGTTGCCGGCCGTTGACGAGCACCTGGACGCGGTCGATGCGGAGCCAGTCGGTGCACTGGACCCGGACCTGGAGGTGGACGCCAGCGGTGGAGTGGGTGGAACCGCCCGGGCCGGTGCCGTCGTCGGTGGCGACTTCGAGAAAGGGGCCGGTGGTGACGAAGCTGTGGCCGGCCCGGGCGTTGCGGGCGATCTCCTTCCAGCCGATCCGGGTGGGATCGTCGGTCGAACTTCGGACATAGGTGCGCCAACCGCCGACGCCGTTCCCGTGGATGCTATGGGCATCGGAGACGGCGATGCAGGGGAGGCGATGTCCCTGGTTGAGGAGCTGGAGCCAGACGAACTCGCGCTGGGGGAAGACGGAGTCTTTTCCATTGGGGGCCCTGTAGAGGAGGTACGGGCTGCGGGTGAGGATCCCCAAACCCCAGGTCTCGGCGGCGTCGATGAGCGGGGTGAGACCGACGTACCCGCCATCGGCCCGGCCATCGCCATCGCGGTCCACCCAGTTTTCTATCATGTCCGGATGGTTGATCTGGACCCAGCGCCCGGGTTCCGTGCCCTGGAAATCACGCAGAACGATCGCATTGATGCGGGGATCCTTCTGCCAGGCAGGGCCGCCGCCATCCTGGGTGCGGGGATGAGGCTGAAAGGGGAACGCATTGAAGTGGGCGCCCGGGCCCGTGAGTTCGATGCCCGGGACGGTGGCGAGTTCGTTGGTGAGCCCCAGACGGGCGATGTGCGGCGACCAGTCGACGATCCGGTTGTGCTCGGTCGCCGGCGCGAACTCTATGTGTTCCGCGGCGAGATTGATCAGGCGATCGTCGGTGGCGGTGGTGTTGTCGCCGCTTTCGGTGGAGTGATTGTGGAAGTCGGTGCTGATCCATCCGTCGGTGTCGACGAGGCGAAGAAGCTGGCCTCTGACGGTGGCCGTACCCCCGACGGGAACCTGCACCTGAACCTTCAGGTGATTGAACTCCGGACCGCGCGTGACGATCACGTCATAGGTTCCGGGGGCGATGGGAACGACGAACTGGCCCGTGGCGGAATGGTACTGATCAACGCAGCCATGTGCCCGGTTGGCGGGTCCGAGGTTGGGCCTGTCGGTTCCTTCGGCGCCGAGGAACTGGGCCTTGCAGGGAATGGAACGTCCGGTCGAATCGCGAATGTCCAGAGCGATCCTCGACTGCGGACCGACGGTGAGGTCGAGGCGGCCTTCGCGGTCCGGTTGGACGACGAGGCGGGCGGTGACGGGAGCGCGGCCGGCGTCGGCGACGTGGATGGCGTATTCGCCGAAGGGGAGCGGGAAGTCGATGTTGCCCCGGGAATCAGGGTAGGCGGCGACCTTGCGGTCGCGGAATTCGATGTCGATTCGGGCGGAAGTGACCGCGAGTCCCTGGTCGTCCCGGAGCGTGCCGCGGACGCGGGATGTTCCTTCGAGGTAGCCGGCCAGGCGCCCCAACGCCGCGGCGGGGGATTCGGCGACGACGAGAGCCCGGGCGAAGGAAATTTCGGCGCCGGGCGCGAGTTCAATCGATTCGGGGGGCGGGGTGAAGCCTTCGATCTCGAGCCAGCGGAAGGCGTAGCCGGCCTTGTCGGCGGGATTCACGGCATCCCCGACGGTGTAGCCCTGGACAGTCTGGGCATTGACGAGAGGAGACCACCGGTCGGAGGGATCGATGGTGGCCGGGGTGGCCGCCTCGTTGCGGAACGTGGTGATGATAAGCAGGCCTGGCCATCCGTCACGAAGACGGTATTCGTGGCGGACGTAGAGGCCCTTGTTCTGTGCGGCGGAGACGACCGTTTCGACGGCGGCTTCATTGTCGCGACCGTCGCGGAGGAGGCGGACGTGAGAGACTTCGCCGCGGAGGTTGGAGGGGGCGAAATAGGTGAGTTGATCGTTGTGCCGTCCCCGCAGGGTGAGGTCGTAGAGGCATCCGGGAGTAGGGGTGCCGTCGTAAAAGGCGAACAGGTTCGGTTTGCGATTCGAACGGCCGTTTCCGATGACGGCCTCGACGAGGTCATTGCGGAGGAGGAAGTCACCCACGATGCCATCGGCCTCCTTGCCCCCGGGCAGGTCGCCCACCTGGCCGGGGTCGATCTGGAAGCCCTCGGGTGCCGCGCAAGTCGTGGGGGACGAAAGGGGAAGTGCGAGCATTGCCAGGCAGGCCAGCAGGGCGGGCGCGGACGCGGAGTGCATGGAACAGGAGGGTGGTGGGAAGGCGTGCGGGGTAAAGGCGAAATCTCGTGGCGGAGCCGGGAAACGCGGTGCCCTCGTGGCGCGCGTGAAGAGGCGGTGGCGCGCGAAGAAGCGAAGACGCGAGGGAAGAAGCGGATGTCTGGGATTCGGGGATGCTTGCGACGCGGGAACGTGGGGGCGGCGACAACACTCTAACCCGTCCTTTTCAGCATCGCCTCCGTTGAACCGACCGAATCGACTCGAGGGAAAATCCCTACGTAGTGAATGTCGCGTAGTAAATGGAAACCCCGGGGAACCAGATAAACTAAGTAAAGAGAATATGCAGGGATGAGTCATTGAGTAGGGAACCAAAAAACGCAGGGGAGTGGTCCGGATGCAAAGAGTTAGGGTTTGTTCGGCGCGTTATATGCCGATAGGGTTAATGCGCGGAGAAACCCGATCCCAATTCCAGTTCCATGTACCTCTCGAGAAAACGTTACCATCCCGGAGCCGTCCGCTTTTGTGGGATCAGAGTCTGGGGGGCTGGTTTCGGGATGTTTCTTTGCGGCGGGGTGGCGGGGTGGGCGG
>JBBQIU010000558.1:0-3473 GCA_038325245.1 Verrucomicrobiota bacterium | reverse complement strand
CCGGCAAAAACCCGGATATGCGGAGCGCCCAGAACCGCGGAATGCCCGATCCAACGCTTCACAAGCGCGATCTCCCCGTCCCGTTTCGCGCCCTTCGGCAGGGTGAACGTGTTGCCGACCGCCGTCCCGCTCACGCCCACGCCGCGCAGGAACGCGTGCCGCTTCAGCCCGATCAGGTACTCATCCGTGACCGGGGTCGGAAAATAGTAGCTCGTCAATTCCGCCCCATCGCACCCGTGCCGGGCGCAAAAATCGATGAACCCGGGCATGTCCATCCCCCGGTCGGACGACAACTTCCCGGGTCGTCCTTCCGGTTGGTCCCTGAAGAAATCCCGGAACGAGTACGCCGCCAGGCTGAGCTTCAACCGGGGCGGCCCCACGCGGCGAATGGCCTCCACCGCGCCGGCCGGCGGGACCGACGCGACCAGCGCGGCAACCCCGAGGAACATTCGACGAGAAATGATGGACGTTTTCATGGCGATGCCGCGCAGGTTGCCCCGGACCGGGCAGGCCTGGCACGCGTATTCCGAAAAGTCGCTTGCCAAGGGGCCCTCCAAGTCGCTAATTGGAGCCGTTCCACGGGTCCCAATCGCGTTGGCGGCTTCGCGCCTCCACGCCTGGGGCCCGACGTGTCACCGCGGTGGCCACGCCGGATGGCGAGGAACGTGTCAGTTTCCTTCCTCGGGGAAGGAAGGCGGGCTTTGGGTTGAATCTGTTCCGTGTGTAGCCCAAGGCCCGCCTCTTTCTTTTCAGACCGTGTACGTCGAACTGGAAACGCGACCGCCCGTGCCGGTCCAGTTGGTGTGGAAGAACTCCCCGCGCGGTTTGTCCAACCGTTCGTAGGTGTGCGCGCCAAAATAGTCCCGCTGCGCCTGAAGCAGATTCGCAGGCAGTCGGGCGCTCCGGTATCCGTCGAAAAAGGCGAGCGCCGTTCCGAATGCCGGCATCGGGATTCCCCGTTTCACGGCCTGGCTCACCACATTCCGCCAACCCTTCTGGCAGCGCTTGATCTCGCCCCGGAAATAGTCGTCGAGCAGGACGTTGGTCAGCTTCGGGTTCGAATCAAAGGCCTCCTTGATCTTGCCCAGAAAGCGGGACCGGATGATGCACCCGCCCCGCCACATGAGCGCGATGCCGCCGTAGTTCAGGTTCCAGCCATACTCCTTCGCCGCCGCCCGCATCAACATGTAGCCCTGCGCGTAGCTGACGATCTTCGACGCATAAAGCGCGTTCCGGATGTCCTCGACGAAGGCCGCCCGAGCCTCCGGCTTCTTCGCCTGGGGAAGGGCCGACCTTGGCCCCTTCAACTTCCGCGCCGCCTTCACCCGCTCATCCTTCAGGGCACTGACGCATCGAGAATACACCGCCTCCGAAATCAGCGTGATCGGCACCCCGAGTTCCGCGGAGTTCTGGACCGTCCACTTTCCCGTCCCCTTCTGCCCAGCCGTATCGAGGATCTTCTCCACAAGCGGGGAGCCGTCCTCGTCCTTCTTCGCGAGAATGTCGCGGGTGATCTCGACGAGGTAGCTCTCCAAATCCCCCTCGTTCCAGGTCTTGAAGACCTCGTGCATCTCGTCCGCGGACATCCCGAGGCCGTCCTTCATCAACTGATACGCCTCACAGATCAACTGCATGTCGCCGTACTCGATCCCGTTGTGCACCATCTTGACGTAGTGCCCTGACCCTGTCTCGCCCACCCAGTCGCAGCAGGGCGTTCCGTCCGGAACCTTCGCCGCGATGCCCTGAAAGATCGGCTTGAGGTGGGGCCATGCCGCCGGGCTGCCGCCGGGCATGATGCTCGGGCCGTTTCGCGCACCCTCCTCCCCCCCGGAAACTCCCGTGCCGATGTACAACAGACCCTTGGCCTCCACCTGCTTCACCCGCCGGTTCGTGTCCTCAAAGAGGGAGTTCCCTCCGTCGATCAGGATGTCACCTGGCTCCAATAGCGGCAGCAGCAGATCGATGAACTCGTCCACCGGCTTGCCCGCCTTGATCATCAGCATCACCCGCCGCGGTCGTTTGAGCTTCCCCACCATCTCCTCCAACGAGTGCGCCCCGAGGACGTTTGTCCCCTTGGCCTCGTTGGCGATGAAATCGTCGACCTTCGAGGTGGTCCGATTGAACGCCACCACGGTGAACCCATGGTCGTTCATGTTGAGGATGAGATTCTGGCCCATGACGGCCAGACCAATGACTGCGATGTCGCCTTGCATGTCGAAGCTCCCATGTCCGGGGAAGGCGGAGCCTAGTGCGCCGCTCACCCCAGGTCCGAGGTGTTTCCAGCCCTTCGACCCGACAAGGGATCGAATGGATGTTCAATGATCTGAAATTCAATTACTTGGCCGGTTCTGCACCCGGCCGATGCAGCTCGATCCGTCCTTCATTGGAACCGACCCAGTAGCCCGCGTCGAATCGGGCCGCATCCACACGTCCGGTCAAGGAGTAGTCGCCCATGGCCCATAGGCTCTTTCCACCCGACAGAAGGAATTCTCCCGGCCGGACGGGCGTCAACACCAACTGGGTATCGTAGGCCGATCGAAATACCTTCCACCAGTGGCTCCGGCTCGACGCCCGGTAGAGCGTGTCGCCTGTCCGCGTGAGAACCATCTGCATCTTCCCGCCGTGGTCGGGATTCTTGGCGCTGTACCATCGCCCTTCCCACAAACCTTCGATGCTCCCTGCGGCGGGCGCGGTCGCCCGGGCCGCTTTGGAATCCCGCCGAAAACTTGAACAACCCGCGCCAAAGACCAGGAGGGATACCAGGGTGCCACCCAGGAATAGGATTCGTGCTGAACTCACGCGAGCAGTCTAGCCATGGATTCGTCAGCCTCAAGAGAGGACATGATCGTCGGCAGCATGCACAGGACGCGTCCTTCGAGGTTCATACGTCCCGAACCTGAGGCTGTTCGGCAAAAGCCAAGGCGTGGAGGCGTTCGCGACCTCCCCAAACGGAGATGAGGCGCTTGCGGATGCTCTTCGTGTTGTAACCCTTCCCCCGAAGGAGGGAGCATCTCCGTCTCATGCGAATCGTCGGACGCGCGTGTCCGTTCACGGCGTGACAGGCTCCTAAGGGCTGACGGAGGGGCTCAAATCGAGTCCGGTATCGAATTGCGTGACCCAATCTCGGGCGATGGCGTCCAGGATCGCCGGCCGGCCGAACTCACGCAGGAGATCCGCCAGCATCTCGGCACGCGCCCCCGTGGTGAATCCCGGAGGACCACCGAGGATCAATTCCAGTCGTCGACGAACCGAGCCCGGATTCCCGCCCTCAACCTTCTCTTCGGACGGAGCAACGTCCTGGTTTCGAATCGAACTATCCCGCGCCACGGACCTGCCTGCCATTGCGCTTCCCAACGGAAAGTCGAACTCGAGGGTCAGCAACGACCGCACAGTCTCCGGTGCGCTCGCGGCGGGAATGTCCACTGAGACGACGCGCGCCAGGTGCCATCCACCGTCGGGATTGGACACCCCTT
>JBBQIU010000557.1:0-3487 GCA_038325245.1 Verrucomicrobiota bacterium | reverse complement strand
CCTGGCGGCTGACCATGGGCTGGTGCTGGTGGACGTCCGGGCCCATGCATGCCTTTGGGATTCCGCGGCGCTGACGGGGTTGAAGGTGGTGGGTTTCGCGCACCGGGATCCGGCAGACCTTGAGCGTCGATTGCGCCAACTCAAGTCGGGCGTGCGGGCGCTGGTTTTGACCGACGGCTTGGGGGCGGTGGATGGGCGCGTGGCGCCGCTGGCGGATTACCTGGCGGTGCTGGGCGATCGGGGGACGCTCGTGGTGGACGATGCCCACGGGATGGGTGTGCTGGGGCAAGGGGGGCGAGGCTCGGTGGAGTGGTCAGGGGTGCCGTTTAAGCGCGTGGTCGTGACGATGACGTTGAGCAAGACCTTTGGGAGCTATGGAGGCGTGATTCTTGGCGATCGGAATCTGAGACAGCGCATCCTCGAGCGGAGCCGATTGTTCATTGGCAACACACCGCCGCCGCCCTCCAGCGTCGCCGCTGCCCTGGCGTCCTTGGCCGTGCTTGAGAGAAGGGGGGACGCCCTCCGCGATCGCCTGAGGAGGAATCTGGAGATGATTCCAGAGGCGATTCGGGGCGGCGGCGGCGGGCGCAAGCCCGGACCCGGACCTATGTTTTCGGTCCTGCCAGGGACCCCTAGGGCGACAGAGCAACTTCGGCGAAACCTGTTGAAGGCGGACATTCATCCGCCCTTGATCCGGTACCCAAATGGTCCCGCCGAGCAGTATTTTCGTTTTGCGGTTTCGAGCGGGCACACGGCGCGGCAGATGAGGGATTTGGCGGAAATTCTTGGGAATTCCCTCGCGAAGGAAGGACGGGAAGGGGAATGAACGCTGGGGCGAAAAATGTGGGTCGCCTTGAAATGGCGCTGTGGACCCTGGTGATGGGCTGGGTGGTCGCCGGATGCGGCCCGGAGGACGGCACAGGGGCGACGGGCGAAGCCCGTTACCCACAATGGAGGCCGATCACGGCTCATGCAGACGAGGCGCGCTCGGCGGCACCCGCCAACGTCGCGGCGCCGCGGAGGTTGTTTGAGTTTCGCGACCTGGGGAATCCTGTGCTTTCGGGGATTCAGTCGGAGCATTCGCCGGGAACCCTTTGGCACAGCACGGCGCGGCGCGTGACGATGTTCGGTGACCTTGCCACGAGCGGCCTCGGCGGACCGACCTATCTGGCGTACTCGTCGCCGACGGGGATCACGTCGCTGCGTCCGGGGTCATCGATGGCGGGGGATCAGATGCGGGAGAACTGGTTGCTGGCGGGATTCGCGGGGGCGACGAACTGGACGGAATGGGACAGTCCATGGGCGGTGTTTCTGCAAAAGCGTCCGAGTCAGGTGACATTGGGGACGAACGAGGTCGCCATTGACTTCGACGGGGCGGCGGGGCTTTGGACAATGATGCCTCTGTATGGAGTGTATCGGCCGCCTCAGCAGGGGCGGGAAGTTTTGAAGGCGCAAGGTTTGAAAGAGAAGGGGATGCTGACCTGGGAATGGCCCACGGTGGTGGCTCGCGATCCCCTGACGCGTCTCCGGTACTGGGCGGGCGCAACGCGACGATTCCCGATTCTTGTCACGGAGGATATCCAGGTGGACACGAGGCCAGGGACCGTGACGCTGCGCGAACATTTCGAATGGCTGGAGATCCCGGATGCGTGGGCGACACGGCCGATTCGGATTGCGCCCGTGAGTCCTGGGCTGGCGTTGGTGATGACCCCAGGACAGACATTTCCGGTCGAGTCTTCCAAGGCGCCATTCGATTTCGAGATTCCAACCGTATACGGCCCGTTCTTCGGAGTGCCGGAGACGGACGAAGTGGCGATGTCCTTTCGGGTGCTGGGTTACGTGAACGAGGCGGAAACAGTTGGACTGCCGGGAAAAGGCGGCGTTTCGGTTGAGGTGGATGAAGCGGTGGAGCGACTGCGTCGGGAGGGGCGTGAACTGTTTCCGTCGAAGGCCGATTATCGGCCGGAAGGCGGGGGAGGTTGGGGTTCGTTGGAGGCCCTGGAAGGGTACCTCTGGCAGGCGCGAGCGCTGGCTTTTTTTGATGCGGAGACACGGCCGATTGCTGTGGCGAGCCTGCGTCAGGCGATGTGGGAACGGGTGCTGGGTGGCTTGGATGACGCGGGGTCGGCAGGGGGGACGCCTGCCGCGACTTCGGCATTGATGCAGGCGGTTTGGGCGGTGGCTCACGCTACGGATGGTCGGGAGCGGGTGCGGGAGCGATGGCCGCTGCTCTGTCGCGAATTCACCCGGCATAAGAGGCGCACGTGGGCGGGATTTGGGCCTGGCGAAACGGAGGCCTTGGGGGACGGCGCGGCTCCAGCGATCGCGTTCGCGCGATTGGCGTGGCTTGCCGGCGATTTGGAGGCGTATCGGCTGGGATGCGGGAGCGTGGCCCGGGAGTTCGCGTTGCTATATGGACGCCTTCGCGGGGGTCGTTGGTTTCGGGAACAGCAGCCGTGGCGAACAATGGAGGCGATGCCGGAGACGGTGGCGCCCCGGAAGCTCCTTGGAGGGGGGGCCGGTTGGGAGATCGTTGGTCCGGGATATCCGACGGATTTCCCCGGGGCCTGGCCCGGCGAGCGCTGGCTGCGGTTCAGGGATTGGGACGTCGCACGGTTTTGCCGCGATTATCTGGCCGCCGAAGTTCGGGCGGAGGCGGGATGGATGGAGCGAGTGGAGGCGGCGGACGGTGGGGTGGCTTCCGCCAGTGTGATCGGACTCATGGAGTTGGGATTTGTGGCTCACGGGCGGACGAATCAGCTCACGATTCAGGCGCCGTCTGTCGGCGATGGGAAGACCTCGGCGATCCTTGCAAGATGCCTGGCGGTGATCCGTGCGGGAGGATCGGTGCGACGGGAGCGGCTGATTGCCGCTGTGGATATGAAGGGAGGCGAGGGTGAGGCCGGGCATCCGACGTCGAGGGGGCATCTGATTCAATCGATCGACCCTGGACGAGGCGAAGCCCCTGAATGGCCGCGAGTACGGTTTGTCGAATGGCCTACCCCGGTGGGAACTGGTTGGGAGGTTGGCGAGGTCCGTGCGGGCGAAGCGGCGGCGCCGGTGAAAGTGCGGAGGGTCGATGGGCGGTGGGAAACGCGTTGGGACTTCGAGATGGGGCCGTAGCCGGAGCGATTTTTATCGATCACGAGAAACCCCATCCGTATCCGCCCACGCCCCAAAGGGGCTTGGAGTTTAGCCATTTCTGGCGGGCCGCCGCCATGCTGAGGATTGGGTTGGGGCTGGAGTTCAACAGGTTCCGACGGAGCGGAACCCTCCAGGGCGGCTTCGGTTCATGGCGAGGGGGGCGGGGCGAGCCCGCCGCTGATGAGTTCCTCGGCGAGTCTCCTGGTGAAGGTCTCGACCCCTCGGAGATTGAGGTGCGTCTCGGTGGCGAAGAGGGAGTCCGGCAGGATCGCGGGCAGTCCCAGCAGGATTCCGGCCGGGTTCAGCCATTCAGTCCAGTTCTCAAGCAGGCCCCGGACGTGAG
>JBBQIU010000556.1:0-3493 GCA_038325245.1 Verrucomicrobiota bacterium | reverse complement strand
GCGCCGCCCGGGGCGCGATGGGAATCGACGCCGGTCGGTTCACCGAGGACGCGAGCCTGGGTGTGTCGATCGGCAATTTCGCGAACGAAATGCTTGCACTCTATGTCACGCAGCCCGATGCCCTGATCTTTGCCGACGAGGCCATCGGCCAGGGAGTCGCCGCGGCGAGCAGGCTCTCACTGACATTGGGTGTGTTCTTCTTCGATTACGATCTGGATGGCTGGCTGGACCTTCTCACCGTCAATGGACACATCGAGAACGAAATACATGTCGTGCAGTCCAGCCAACGGTACCGGCAGCCGCCGCAGTTGTTCTGGAATACGCGGGCCATCCGGCAGGAAGGGGGATTTCTGGCTGTTCCGGCGGATCATGGCGGTGGGGACCTATTTCATCCATTGGTGGCTAGAGGCTCGGCCTACGCGGACATTGACGGCGATGGGGATCTCGATGTTGTGGTCACCCAGAACAACGGGCCACCCGTGCTTCTTCGGAATGATCAGGGCCTTGGTCGTTCCTGGGTTCGGTTTCGGCTGGTGGGAACCCGCAGCAATCGGGACGCGATCGGCGCGTGGGTGCGTCTTCATTCGGGACCCCACATCTGGTGGCGGCAGGTGATGCCCACGCGTGGGTACCTTTCCCAGTCTGAGCTGCCGGTGACATTCGGCCTCGATCGGGGACTGCCGGTGGACGGCGTCGAGATCCGATGGCCATCGGGAAACCGGCAGCGCGTGGCGCCGACCGAGATCCGGCTCAACGCCGTGAACGAAATCCGCGAGCCCGACTAAAGCCCGACTAATAGTCCTGGGGCAGCATGATGGTGCTGTTGGGGCCGTTGGTCCACAGCTTGCCCGTAAGGCTTGCCGTGGGCGGCATGCCGACAGAATTGATGTTGTAGGTCTCGCCGGCGATGGCCCTTGGCCAACCGTCGTATGGCTTCAGTTCCTCGGAGGACGGGGTCTCGCCGCTTCCCTTGTTGTTTTCAAGGGCCCAGAGGTTCTTGGCGGCATCGATCTTCCGCAGGTTCGCGTGGATCATCTGCAACTGGGCCCGTTCCCGGTTCTTGCTGATGTTTGGGATGATGGCGATGGCGAGCAGTCCGATGATGCCCACCACGATCATGATTTCGATGAGCGTGAAGGCGGACCGGTGGAAGGCATCGGAGGTCGCGCGAGCGGATTGGATCTTCATACGTTGGCGGGGAATCGCCGACCTGGCGGCGGTTCGTTTTGGTTGTCCGGAACGCTAGGTTCGGGCGTTGCCGGACGTCAATGGGAACACCGAGGATCGGAGGGAGTTGCGGCAGCGGATTGGAGGCCGCCAAAGGATGGGATGACGGGTTTCGCGAGCGGACGCGGCAGCGTCACCACACCGCTGATGCTGTCAGGGCGGGAGTTGCCGCGTGATCGTGCCGTCTGCACCCGGGTTGACTCCCGTGCCGCCCGGCACGGATACGTCGGCCGAGGGTGGCGCATCGCGGCGGACAGTGAGGGCGATGCGGCCGCCGGCTCCGCCGCCAGATTGGCTCCCGCCGTTCCCGCCTCCTGCCCGAATGACGCCGGCACCCGTGCGATCCTCGCTAATACTGTGGATGCTTCCGCCTGCGCCGCCGCCGCCGTAGCGTGATCCGTCTGCTCCGTCTGCGAGAATGGAACCATGGAGGTTCGCGCGGACGACGTTGAGGGTGACGCGACCGCCGCCGTGGCCGGCCGGGCCGCTATCCGAGCCGCCTCCACCGCCCAGGTTGTCCGGGGCAACGGGATCCCCATACGTGGGCGCTGGGGTTCCTCCGACATCCCCTCCGCCGCCCGCACCGCCATGGCTGCCTCCGAATCGCCGGGTGCTTCCCGAGGTGTTGCCCAGGGTACGCCCGGTGGCGCCGCCGTTTCCGGCAGTCTGTGCGCCCAGGTATCCCCGGGCACGGACGTCGATCCGACTGGTGGCGTCGACGGTCAGCGCACCGGTGGCGGTCAGATCCATTCCATACTCGGTCTCAGGGCCGGCGTGCGGGTGGGTCAGCACGGAAGCCCCGAGGATCTCGAAGTTCTCGGCGGCAACGACGCCTCGCCGGTCTGGGCGATTCTGGTCGGCATCCTCGAACTCTGCTACGGCGCCGGCCAGCAGACTGAAGCGGCTCACCTGGAAGCGCGCGGCATAGGGTTGGCCGTTTCCGCCGACGGTTCGCAGGTCACCATCTGCGGTGTCGGTGGTGATCGTGGTGGCGTCGTTGGAGACGATGGTGAACGTGCGCGACTGGGAGGTGTTGGGATTCAACTCCAGGCCGACCAGGGCGCCGGGGACGAAGTTGGCTCTGGGATCGGTAAGGCGGCTGACGAGGAGTGTCGTGGGGGCGCCGGTGCGTCCGGCGCTCATCCAGAGGCGCGTGGGTTGGGTGGGCTGATTGGTGCCACGGGCGTCGACGCGCAGGTCACCCCGGAGGCTTCCGGGGTGGGCAAAAAAGACCGTGCCTGGACTCCCCTGGCGAGAACCGACAATGCCGGCGCGCGCTTCGATGCGGGAGAGGTCGAAAGCGGAGGCATTGGTGTAGGCGACGGCGACGCGTCCGCCGCCGCCCGTGCCAGATTGGGATCCGCTGTCACCACCATTGGCGTGAATCGACCCTGTGCCGCGGAGGGTGCCGACCGCGATGCGAACGCCGCCGCCGGCGCCACCGCCGCCGTACCGGGTTCCATTCTGGCCTGCGTTCAGGATCGAGCCATCGAGGATGAGTTCGCCCGCAGCAAGGGTAAGCAGGCCGCCACCGCTGCCGGCGACGCCGCTATCGGAGCCGCCGCCGCTGCCGGCTTCATCGGGTCGATTCCAGGCCCCGTAGGACTCATTGGATGCGCCCCCAAGGTCCCCAAGTCCGCCGAGCCCGCCATAGCTGCCGCCGGTGCGGCTGAAACTACCTTCGGCGTGGTTCAGGGTGTGCCCGCGGTTTCCCATGCCGGGCAGGGACTGTCCTCCGCGATAACCGCGTCCGCTGAGGTCGATACGGCTCGTGGCGTCGACACTGACGCGGGAGGCGGTGATGGTCAGGCGATCGACGGTGGTCAGGGTGGCTGGCGGATGGGTGAGGACAGCGCCGCGCGTCAGCTCGAGAACGGCGAAATCCAGTCGGGTCGCGCTGATCGTGGACTGGTCGATGAAGAGGTGCTGGCTGGGCAGTCCGGGGGGCAAGGGGGACTCGCGACCGGGTCCGCGCACGATGAGTTGGGGTGGGTTTGTGGGATTTTGGAGGTAGATCGTGCCGGGTGCGCCGGGGGTATGGGAGGAATCGGGGGAGGTGGCGGTGATGGTTTCGAGGAGATTGCCCTCGGTCGTCGTGTAATGGACCGCAATCCGGCCTCCTCCGCCTGAGCCTGATTGGCTCCCGCCGTTTCCGCCCATGGCCGAGAGCCGGCCCGAGCCGTTCACGGCAGCTGCACTAATCCATACGCTGCCACCGGCGCCGCCTCCGCCGTAACGGCTGCCGTCGGCGCCATCGGCCGTGATG
>JBBQIU010000555.1:0-3495 GCA_038325245.1 Verrucomicrobiota bacterium | reverse complement strand
CCGGGTGGTGAACGTGGTTCAGTCGCAGTCGCCCCACGGACGCGCCCAACAGTTCGAAAACCTCGCACTCGCCTGGAACCCGTCCTCGCAGAAGACCGCACGGCAACGCCTTCTTCCCGGAGGGGATTCGCAGGCTTTCGAGTACGACTCAATGGACCGCATAACTCGTTCCCTCAGCACCCCCGCCGTGGGTGCGGCCGTAACCATCACCTACACTCTCGACGCATCCGGGAATCGTCGCGCCGTCGCCGGCGGCCCGGATCCCGGCCCCTACACTCTCTCGACAGTCAATCCGCCAGCCGACGCCCAGGTGCATCAGTACACGACCACCCCGATGGGCGCCCGAACCTACGATGCCAACGGCAACCTCCGTTCCGGCGCGGCGGCGAACGACATTCAATACGACGTCCGCAACCGTATGGTCCGATTCGCCTCACCGGGCGCCGGAATCACCGCCGACTACCGCTATGACCCCTTCGGCCGCCGCATCGAGAAACGGGTCCAGTTCCCCGGACCCGGCGGCGTCGCCACCCTGGCCACCACCCGTTACTTCTACAGTGAGATGCTCCTCCTGGAACAACACGGCGACCTCCCCGATGACACCACGAGTTTCGTCTATGGCGTGTTCATCGACGAACCCCTTGCCATGGATCGCCCGGAAGCACGCTACTACTACCACGCCGACGATCTCTACAGCATCACCCGGCTCACGGACTCACTCGGTCAGGTGGTGGAATCCTACGATTACGCCGACTACGGAGAACCGACCATCAGAACCGCGGACGGCTCGATCCTCCCCGGGTCGGCCGTGGGCAATCCCCACCTCTTCGTCGGTCGCTACTACGACGAGGAGACAGGGTTTTTCCAGTTCCGGCAGCGCTATCTCGACCCTCGTTCGGGGCGGTTCACAACCCGGGATCCGATCGGGACCTGGAGCGATGCAATGAATGTTGGGAATGGATACACCTCTGTCGGCACCTCCCCCCTCAGCCGATTGGACCCCATGGGAACGGAGCAATCTCTGGTTCGACAGGTCAGTGGCAATACAGGCATCCACACCCGATCGCACGAGCTGGAAGCCCAGGTGGTCAAAGAACGGGGTGGCCAGATCGAGGCCTATCATGGAGCGGTCCACCACTGCATCGCCAACTGCCTTCTGCAGGTCCACTACGGCAACGGCCTGGCCCGGGCCGGCGAGGCGCTCTGGAACATCCTCAATGAGCGTCCCGATCCCAATTTGCCTGGCTATGCCAACGACTCCTGGCACGACATGCAGGCGAACAACCGAGGTCAGGAAATCGGCACCGGCATCAACAAGCACCGCCCCAGGAAAAAGAAGTGCCTCACTCGGGGAGGCGAGTCGATCAACGAGTACCCGGACGAAAGCCCCGCGGCTGTCGCTCAATTGGAAAATGCCTGCGCTTCCAGTTGCGGAGAAGCCTACCCCCCTGAGTTGGCACCCAAAATCTGGTTCCCCCCTCAAATGCCCGAGCATCTGCGGATGCTCCCCCCACCCGGGCCCAGAGACTTCGTCCGGGGTAACAAACTCTGATCCCCACGCACCGCAACCGACCCGACGGCGCCCATCTCTTTCCGATCCAACGATCGCCCATCCGGACCACGCCCGATGCAACTTCCCCGCCAATCGCTGTTCCTGGCCGTCTGCCTGATCAGCTTCCTGTTCCCGATCCCCCGGGTTCCCGCCGCCTCCCTGGAGACCGGCCTCCATTACTACGCCGTCGTGGATCTCACCCGCGGTGAGGTCGTCCAGCGCGGAAAGACCGGGGTTAACGGCATCGCCTTCGACCAACTGATCCTCGGTCCACGCCGTCCCTACCGCATCCTTCTCCTGCAAGCCTCGTCATTACAGGTGGCCGAGGTGAGCCTGACCACCCCGAGAAGCGGCGCGACCTTCAAGCTGCCCCCGTTCACTCTCTATCCCTCGCGCACCCCCGACACCGATCGCGACGGCCTCCCTGAGGACGGCGAACTCATCATGGGGACCGACCCGCGAAACCCCGACACCGACGGCGATGGCGTGAATGATGGGGCCGAAGTCCGCGACGGACTGGATCCGTTGTCGGGCCTCGCCATACGGACCGGACTCATCGCCTCCGTCCGAACCCCCGGGCCCGCCGCCGACCTCTGCACGATCAACAATATGGCGATCGTCGCCCTTCGCGATCGCGGGGTCGCCGTCTACAACGTCTTCGCCAGCCTCGACCCGGTCAGCATCACCCTCGTTGACACCCCTGGCACCGCCCTGCGCGTGGCCTGCTCCGGAAACCTCATCGGGGTCGCCGACGACGCCGAGGGCCTGGCCGTCATCGATCTCTCCGACCCGCCCGCCGCGGGCGTCACGTTGCAGGTCAGCCTGGGTTCCCCGGCCGTCAGCATCACCACCGCCGGCTTCCTCGCCTTCGTGGGTCTCGAGAATGGCGAGATCGTCGTCGTGGACATGAACACAGGTGCCATCCTCGTGCGCCGATGGCTCGGAGCTTCGGTCGTCGACGTGGTCTTCGGGCGCGACCGGATTTACGCACTGACCGGCTCGGACCTGCACACGCTCTTCTTCAATGGCATTGACCTTGAAATCCTTTCAACGATCTCGTCGCCCGCGAGTTCAACGTTTCCCAACCGCCGGCTGTTCGTGGGTGGAGGATTCGCCTACGCCACCCACGCCAGCGGTTACAACGTGTTCCGGCTCGATTTGCCGGACCGTCCCGCCCTCCTGACCGCCGGCACCAGTCCCTCCCGCGGGTGGCGTCACTTCGTGTTGAACGGCTCGGGCGAAGGCGTCGCCGCCGTCGGTCCCAGCCCAACCCTTGGCGCCGATTCGGACGTCTCTGTCTACGATGTCTCCAACCCGTCGGTCACCGACAGTCTCCTGACCACGTTCCCCACTCCCGGCAGCGCCAACGCCATCGCCCTCTTCAACGGCCTTGCCTACGTCGCCGATCAGGCCGCCGGCCTTCAGGTCATCAACTTCCTCCCCGCCGACCGTGCGGGCGTCCCTCCCACGATCCTCCTGGAATCCACCTTCCCTGGAAATCAGGCCGAGGAAGGCAAGATCTTCGTCGCGGCGGCCCTCGTCACGGACGACGTCCAGGTCCGAAACGTCGAGTTCCATCTCGACGGCCGTCTCGCCGCAACGGATGGCGACTTCCCCTTCGAGTATCGCTTCATCGCCCCCACCATCACCCCCGGCCGTGATGCATTCACCCTGCGCGCCCGCGCCTACGACACGGGTGGCAATGCGACATGGAGCGAGGAAATCCAGATCCGCCTCGTCGCCGACGCCACACCGCCCCGCGTCAGCCGCCTCTCACCCACCGACGGCTCCTTCCACCGCGATGTGGGCGCCGTCGGGATCGTCTTCAACGAGGCCATGAGCCCGGAGTCTCTCGCGGAACACCTTTCGTTCCGTGGAGCCGGTCCGGATGGCGTCTTCTCTACCGCCGATGACATTGCCTACCCGTCCCCGGCACTCACGTT
>JBBQIU010000554.1:0-3497 GCA_038325245.1 Verrucomicrobiota bacterium | reverse complement strand
GGCCCGCTCCGCGGTCCAACCCTGGGCTTCGAGACGGAATCCCGTTGGGATTCCAGACTGGAAGAATGGCCAAACTCGAGGGTTCCGCATACGCGGAACCACCCTCTCCCACCTGCGCTGCGCTCCGGCGGGAGAGGGATCTGGGAATGGTCGGTCCATGGGTAGTCTGTCGGGAGGTAAGCTCGTCGCTACTCAGGCGCCGTCCAAGGAGTGAGGATGCACATGGGACGCGGGAATCCGATCCTTCGATAGCTGGAGGGCATGGAAAAGTGCGCGGGTGGTGGGACTGGCTCACCGCTTCAGGGAATCGAACCAATTTTTCGTGCCGAGCAGCGCGAAGGGGGCGCAGAAGGTGTGGTTTGCGAAGGGCAGGGGATCCACGAGTTCCACGGACGTTGCGCCGGCGGCCTTGAAGGTGTCGAAGGCGACCTTGGAGTTCGCCGCGAGGACATCCAAATCGCCCTGGCAGTGATAGAAGCGCGTGGGTGAACGGGGGACCCAACCCGTGTGCAGGTCGTTGTCCCGGATGGCGACGCGGAGGGGATGGTTGGGGTCGGATGTGAAGGCGGCGAGGATCTCTGGCTTGAGAATCTCGATGGGGCGCGAGGGCAGGACCGCATTGATCTGTCCGCCGTCATGCAGGCCGTCGAACAGGGGCGGAACGGTTGTGTCGTAGGGGGCCTTCAGAAGGTCGGCGAGCGTCGGGGCGATGCCGTAGACGTCGACGTAGGCCGCGAGGAAATAAGCGAAATAGTAGGGATTGGGTTGAAGGCGGGCGGAGAGGAAGTCGGTGGTGGTGGTTCCGGAAAGGTCGAGTGCGCCCGCGGAGGGGGCGGAGGCGGTAATGGGGAATTCGTCGGCGTGGTGGAGTTCGAGTTCGCGTTGGGCGGCGAGGGTGGCGTGGCCGCCCTGGGAATAGCCGGTGAGAAAGAGTTGGTCATTCCAAGTGGCGCCCTTGCCTTCCAGGGAATCGCGGGCGGCGCGAAGGGCGTCGACGACGGCGGTGGCCTGGGAAGCGGCGTGCTGATAGGGATGGAGGCCCGGGGAATCACCGAGGCCGACGTAGTCGGGGAGCACGACCAGGTAGCCGGAGGCCCCGAGTATGAGACCGAGGTCGGCTTCGTCGTTCAGTCGCGACGGAACGTCTTCGCGGAGCGTGATGGTGCCGTGCTGGTAACTGGCGAAGGGGAGGGCCTTGGTCGCGCCTTGAGGGATCACGAGGAGGGCCGAAGCACGGGTGGGCCTTCCGTGGGCGTCGATCGTCCGATAGACAATCTTCCAGGCATCCGCGGCCATGGCGGTGGAACCTGGAACACCACGGTCCTGCATGCGCTTCAGGAGTTCGGCTGAGGTAAACTGCTGCAGGAGAATATTGGTTTCCACCGTGCCCCGGGCGAAGGGGGTGTCGACGAGGAGTCTGTAGAACGCCGTGGCGGGGATTGGGGCGGAGACCGACCACGTGGTGGCGGTGATGGGCCACCCGGCGGGACCTCCGAGCGGTTGCCATGTTGGCTGCGCCAGCGTGGGAGTCGTCTCAACGGTGTAGGAGGCGCCGGCATGGGCCGGGGTCCAGGACAGACGGAGTTGATCTCCGTCACGGGTGGCTGTCAGGGATGGGGGGACGGCGCCGCCGGAGGAGGTGGAAGTGAACCAGGGCAGAAGGATGATGGCGGCCAGTGTGAAGGACCGCCAGGCGACGATTCGCAGCATGCGGCGAGGATGTCGCAAGCCGAGCGGGAATACAGCACGGCATACGCCTTCCGCGACATGGGGCTCCACCGCATCGAGGCAGACGTCGACCCAAGGAACGAGCGATCGCTGAAGTTACTCGAGCGCCTGGGATTCCGGTGTGAAGGCGATTTGAGGGAGCGGTTCCGCGTGGCCGGGGAGATTCAGGATTCGATCGTCCTGGGTCTGCTTCGGTCCGAGTGGCGGTCGGGTGGGAACCCGTGAACGTGGCTGGTTTGGGGGTTGTTCCTGTTTGGCCGGCTGATAGTCTGCACAAGCCTAGCCCGTGGATGACCGAATTTGGACACCGCGACCCCACTCTTTAGAATCGAGGATTGCCGCATGACCCGACGACCTGACATGACGATCGAACCATCTGATGTTCAAGCAGTAACCCATGCCGCGAGTGGGGCTGTCAGACCCAAATACCCGGGCGAGAGAGTGACCTGCAACGGCAACCAACTGGTCGCGCAATGGGTCGAGGCGCGGGTGACCGAAGGCGGTGTTTTTTACCCCATCACCCCATCGACGGAAGGCGGCGAGTTGTACCAGCAGTCGTACGCCCAGGGGGAATTGAACGTTTGGGGCCAGGCCAAGGTGGCGGTGGAGACGGAGGGTGAGCACGCGGCTCAGGGCGGGGCCACGGCATTCTCGGTGACGGGGCGGCGGACGGTGAATTTCACATCGGGCCAGGGGATTGTGTATGCGATGGAGCAGTACTACCACGCGCCGGGGAAGTTCTCGACGATGGTGTTGGAGGTTGGGGCCCGGGCACTGACGAAGCACGCACTGAACGTCCATTGTGGGCACGATGACTTCTATGCGGCGTTGGACACGGGTTGGACGATGCTGATGGCGCGTGATGCGCAGCAGGCGGCGGACCAGGCGATTATTCTCCGGCACGTCAACGAGCTGACGCTGAACCCTGGGATGAACATCCAGGACGGCATGCTGACGACACATTCCGAACGTATGTACCTGGCGCCGGAGGCTGAATTGCTCCGGGAATTCCTCGGCGCCCCGGATGACCTCATCGAATGCCCGACGCCGGCCCAGTGTGAATTGTTCGGATCCACACGCCGCCGGGTGCCGCAGATGATGGATCCCCGGAATCCGGTTCTCCTCGGGCCGGTCCAGAATCAGGAGCACCACATGAATGGGGTGGTGGCCCGCCGGAACAACTTCAACGAACCGATCCTGGGTTTTCTGGAGGAGGCGTATGAAAAATTCGGGCGCCTGACCGGGCGCCGTTACGGCCTGATCACGGGATACCGGTTGGAAGACGCCGAGACGGTCTTTGTTTCCCTGGGTTGTGGCGCGGAAAACATCGAGGCGGCGTGCGACTACCTGCGTGACCAACGGAACGCCAGCGTGGGGTCCCTTCACATCAATGTGATCCGGCCGTTCCCCGAAGCCGCCGTCATCAACGCGCTACGGGGCAAGAAGAACATCATTGTGCTGGAGCGCACCGACGAGGGACTGGCGGGCGACAATCCGCTGGCCCGCGACATCCGAAGCGCCTTCGGGAAGGCCAACGAAGTGGTGCGATTCGGGGGTGTGCTGCCGGCACTTCTGCCGGAGGAAACGCCCCGCCTGTTCCGGGGCGCCTATGGCATTGGTTCCAGGGATTTCCGTCCGGAACACGTCCTTGGCGCATACGAATTTGCGGTCGGCCAGACCGCCCGTAAGGACGGCCGAACGGCGGCGGACGGAGAGACGTATTTCGTGCTTGGGGTCGATCATCCGTACCGCGTGATCAGCAAGGACAC
>JBBQIU010000553.1:0-3502 GCA_038325245.1 Verrucomicrobiota bacterium | reverse complement strand
AGGCACCGAACAGTGTGCTCGCCCGCGATATCCTGATTCCAAAGTTCCCCCCGAATTCCTTCGCGTTCTTGGCGTCTTCGCGCGAGGCCCCTTGATCGCAACGGAATCGTTCATGCTCAGTCCCGGACTTGCGGCGCCTCAGCCCATGACTCGGAGGTTCTTGGAAAAGCGCTTCCCAGGTAGCTGGAGAACGAGGCGTTTCATCTCGAGACCGAGGAGCGTGACGGATACGGCGGAAGCCGGGAGATGGCTTTGGCGTATGAGTTCATCGAGTCCCCGTTCGCCGGCATCGAGTAGCGAAAGGACGACCTGTTCGCGATCCGAAAGGTGGAGCGTCGGCAGAATCCCCGTTTCGGCAGGAGAAGGCGCGCTGTTCCTGGACGGAAAGAGATATTCGAACTCTCCGAGAATGTCCTCCGCACTTTCACAAAGCCTGGCGCCCTGACGAATCAGTTCGTGGCATCCCTTGCTGCGCGGTGAATCAATCCGACCGGGCACGGCAAAAACCTGACGACCGTAGTCATTCGCAAACTTGGCGGTAATCAGGGCGCCGCTGGAGAGATTCGCCTCCACCACCACGGTTCCCAGGGTCATGCCGGCCACAATGCGGTTTCGAATAGGAAATGTTTGCTTGTCCGCGGGCCGGTTGAACGGGAACTGGGTTATTACGGCGCCGTTCGCCACGGCCCGTTCGTACAGTTCGATGTTCTCCGGGGGGAAGACGAGGTTGATGCCGGTCCCGAGCACGCAGACGGTCCTCCCCTGGGCGCAAAGTGCTCCGTGGTGAGCCGCCGTGTCGATCCCCCGGGCCCCTCCGCTGACCACCGTGATGCCTATGTGCCCGAGCTGAAACCCCAGCCGCCGCGCAACCTCGATCCCGTACGGCGTTGATTGCCGGGATCCCACGATCGCGATGGCGTTGTGATCATCCGACTTCAACGACCCGCGCACGTACAAGACGATGGGTGGATCGTAGATTTCCCGCAGCGACGGTGGGTACTCGGAGTCCTCAAGAGTGAGAACGCGGCAGCCGAATCGGTCGATGCGCGCCATCTCCGCGGCGAGGTCGATGGCTTGTTCCCACCCGGTGATGGAATCGGCGGTTTCCTCGCCAATGCCCGGGACACGAAGGAGCGCGTCCCGTGACGCCCCAAGGATCTCGAGGGGACCCGCGAAGTGCCGGAGCAGATGCCGAAGCCTCACGGGTCCGACATGCTCCACCATATTCAATGCGATCAACGCCTCCCTGGCCTCCATTACCTTCGATTAACGGACCTGAACGGGCCCGGCAAACGCAAAGGTCGCGTTCTTCAGAATATTGGCGCCGACGCTTGACTTCGGATCGATGCCGTCGCCGCCGGCCTGGTGTCAGGAGTCGGATCGAGCCGGACGTGCTCCTGCCTCAGCACCCCAGATGCTCCCGCCTTCCCTCAGACAGGCTCTCAGACAGGCACCCAAGGACTACAGCGTCCGCAGATGGAAGCCGCCATCGATGTTGAAGACTTCGCCTGTGCTGAACGGAAAAAGATCGCCGGCAATCGCACCGACCGCCTTGCCTATATCCGTCGGGGTACCCCAGCGGCGGATCGGCGTGAGACCCGCTTGGATCAGGTCCTCGTACTTCTGGTGAACGGCCTGGGTCATGTCGGTCGCAATGATTCCCGGGCGGATCTCGTACACGCCGATGGCGTGTTCGGCAAGGCGCGCGGCGAAGAGCTTGGTCAGCATCCCGATGCCCGCCTTTGAGACGCAATAGTCGCCCCGGTTCACGGACGCGGTGTAGGCGCTGATGGACGACACGAACACGATCTTTCGGCCGGGAGCCGCTCCGTCTCTTCGCGGGGCGCGGGTGGCCGAGGCGATCATGCGCCGCGCCACAAGCTGGGTAAGGAGAAAGGGACCTTTCAGATTGGTCGATAGGAGACGATCAAGGCTTTCCTCCGTCGTCTCAAGGAGGTCGGCGCGGACGAGGGGTGCGACGCCGGCGTTGTTGACGAGAAGATCGATGGGCCCAAGCGACAACTCGCTGAACTCGACCAGGTCCGCACGGTCCTGCGCCGACGCGATGTCGGCTTGGTGCGACCGAACGGTGATGGTGTGGTTCATGGATGCCGCGGCATCCAGGCAGGCCTGGACGGCCTCCGCCGCGGCGTCGCCATTTCGAGCGTAATTGACGACGAGATTCCACCCTTGGCGGGCGAGCTCGAGAGCGATGCCGCGGCCGATGCCGCGCGACGCGCCGGTGATCAGGGCAACCCGATTCATGAGGCGAGGCTAGCGGCAGATTGGGCGGCAACCCAGCCGACACTCAGGCGGTGGAATCGGGAATGAACACTCGGATTGGGGGTTCGCCACGCCCGGGGTGTATCGGCTGACGTTCCAGGCCGTGGGGCGACGGTTGGGCGAAACCGGGTCCCCATGGCGGGCGTCCTGGCGGGCCCCTGAACGCCGGGTGGGTTTCCCGCGGAAATTCGCGCGGAGACCGGGGAGTCGGACACCGTCATTATTCGGGATCCCGGACTCGTCAACTCGCGCGCGGTTTTGTTTTATCGCGTGGAAGCACTATAAATGGAACAACCATGAAGATGTCTCGAACTGTTCGGAACTGGAGTGCAACGGCGCTGGCGGCGATGGCGATGGGGATACTGAGCACAGGCTGCGATCGGCAGGACCACGGCGGCGGCGCTGGATCGGGCGGGCACGGGCACGCCTCGGCGCACGGGGGTGTGGCGGTTGAACTGGGCGATCACCAGTATCATCTCGATTTCGTGGCGGAGCCTTCGACCGGAGTGCTGAAGGCCTGGGTCATGGATGCGCACGCCGAGAACTTCGTGAGGGTCACGAATGCCTCGTGGTCGGTCCGGATCACGGCGGCCGGCGTGGAAAACGAGTTGGCGCTGCAGGCGCAGGGCAACGCGGCGACCGGGGAGAAGGAGGGGGATTCCTCATTGTTCCTGGGTCAGGCCGACTGGCTGAAGGGGGTCGAGCGCTTCACGGCGGTCGTGCCCTCAATCGAAATTCGGGGTCAAACGTACAAGGACCTCCGATTTTCCTACCCTGCTCAGTGAGCCGAGGATTTCGGCGGCGCGGGTGGCAATGGGGTCAAGTCCAGACATACGACAAATGGGAGCTTCCTCGATCGCGAGACGAGGAGGGCAATGGGGTCGAATCTACAGTAGGGACTAGTCGGCTTCGCCGGACGCTGGCGCGAGCGTCGACGGTCTACAGGACGCGTCCTTCAATACGGACCCCTATTGCCGAGGAAGGGGATGATGGATTCCCAGGAGTACGCCTCGCCCGTTTTTTCGCCCTTCGGTGGGATGGGTGGACCTGGGAAGGGGATCCCGTCCTTCCCAGTCTTTGCGTTCCCTGCGTTCTTTGTGGCAAATCCCTCCCCGTCCGGCGCTCATGTCCGTCGCATTCACGTGGGCCTGGAGGTCTGCCCGTCTGGACTGAGGCCACAGGGAACGCAGAGAGCGCAGAGAAGGAAACGAGAGAGGCT
>JBBQIU010000552.1:0-3507 GCA_038325245.1 Verrucomicrobiota bacterium | reverse complement strand
ACTTGGAAGGACGGGATCGCCTTCCCAGGTCCACCCATCCCCCCAAAGGGCGAAAAAACGGGCGAGGCTAACTCTTGGGAATCCATCATCCCCTCCCTCCGCAATCGGTTTTCCGTATTGAAGGACGCGTCCTGGTCCATGCTGGCGCACGCGAGAAACGGTTGGGCAGGCTCGTCTCACCGGCATCGGGTTGGAATCCCCTCCCATTTCTCCCCTTCGCGCTCTTCGCGCCTTCGCGTGCGTCATGACTGAATCGGTTAAGGCCGCGGCACCGGGTTTTCGAAGACCCGCTCGAAATCCTGGCCCTTGAACAGATACAGGTTGAGGGCGAGCACGGTGACGAACGCCACGATCACTCCGGCGAGCGAGGTGCTGAACGTGTTGTAGGTCGAGTGGAGAATCGAGGGGACGATCACGGCGGCGAGGATGAGTCCTCCCGGACGTCGGGGGAACTGGGTGGCGAGCCCGATGAAGTAACCGGCGATCCCGGTCCACATCGCATGGAGAAACGGGAGGGACGTGATGCGCAGGATGTTGAGCATGTAATACACGCCCGCGCCCTCATGGGTCGGGACACCGTCGGGGAAGGACACCTGAAGATTGTAGGAACTCTGATAGGCAACGCCCTCGTAGATCCCGAATCCCAGCCCCGAGAGCAGTCCGTAAAACATCATGGCGCTCGGACGAAGTCGGGCCGGCCAGAGGAAGTAGAGCGGGAAGAGCTTTGCCAGTTCCTCGACCACGGCGACACCGACGAGGTGACCGGCCCAGCGCGTGGCCATGCTGGGCGCCCCGATCCAAAGCATCACCCATTGGACCGGGATGACCCATCGAGCGAGGGCGACGAGGCTGATCGAGAAGACCGCGGAACCGGCAAAGGTCAGGAGCGCTCGGCTCAGGTGAATGCCCGTGGGGGAGAAGGTGATGTAGAAGAAGAGGGCCCAGATGAGCGAGCTGTAAAGCGCGACCCCCCAGATGGCGACCCCGAGATTGCGGGTGGTATGGAGATGCAACATCAGGATCAACGGCATCAGCCCGACGAACGCCAGGGCCACAATCCGACGATTCTCGCGCCACGGGAGCCGGCCCAGGTCCCGGAGCGGAAGCATGAGATGAGGGGCCAAACTCAGAAAATCCCGGGCCGCACTCGGCGGGCGACCTCTCCCCCCCTTTCCCGTGGCCGGAGCGCTGTCGTCGACGCGCCGCAGATGCGGACCGAGGAAGGGCAACTCCGCGTCGGCGAACACGGAATCGAGCCTCGTGACGTCGTCACCAGACTCCTTGACCACCTGGGTGTCGGCTTCGACAAGGCCTCGCGCGAGGAACAGCGCCAACTCTTCCCGGGAATAGGGGCCGACGCGGCGGCCTTCGGAATCAACCAGGAAGTAGCGCATAAAGGAGGGGCCCGATTACCGAAGCTGGGCCAATCTGGCGAGCGCAATGATTGGCTCCGGTGCATCTCGCCTCTCCTGACTTGCGCCCGGGCAAAGGTTGCGACGACCTTCGGCGACGACCCACGACGACCCACGATGCCCTCGATCCTCCAGGTTTCCCGCCTCTCGAAGTCCTTTGGTGAGCTGCGGGCGGTGGACGCGGTCACGTTCGCGCTGGAGGCCGGGGAGATTTACGGCCTCCTTGGGCCGATGGAGCGGGCAAGACCACGATCCTCTCGATGGTATACGGTCTGTTACGACCGGAGGCGGGAACGGTGACGGTGCTGGGGGAGGATTTCTGGTCGAACCCGGCACGAGGCAAGCGGGCGTTGGGAGTCGTTCCGCAGGAGATCGCGTTGTACGAGGAACTGACCGGGCGCGAGAACCTTGAATTCTGGGGACGCCTGGTCGGGCTCGACGGGCGTTCGGCGCGAGAGCGGGCGGGAGACTTGCTGAGTGCGCTTCAACTCACCGATCGAGGCGGGGACGCGGTGAAGGCCTACTCCGGCGGCATGAAGCGCCGGATCAACCTCGGGGCGGCCCTGATGCACCGGCCTAAGTTGATCTTGCTCGATGAACCGACGGTGGGGATCGACCCGCAGGCGCGGGCGAGCGTGCTCGAGTTCATTCGGGAACTGGGTGCGGGCGGCACGGCGATCCTTTACACGACGCACTACCTCGAGGAGGCCGAATCGTTCTGCCACCGCATCGGCATCCTCGATCACGGCAAGCTCCTGGCGGAAGGGTCGCTTCGGAAACTTCAACAAAGGCTGGGCGGGGACCGGTTGTTCGTTCTGGAAGGAGAATTGGCGGGCGCGGATCCGTCCACGTGGGTGGGATTTTCGGAGCGGTTCCGGATCCTCCAGAAGACGGAACGCCAGTTGGTGGTGGCGGCGACGACACCCCG
Organism: Verrucomicrobiota bacterium; assembly: GCA_038325245.1. Classification (GTDB taxonomy): domain Bacteria; phylum Verrucomicrobiota; class Verrucomicrobiia; order Limisphaerales; family CAIMTB01; genus CAIMTB01. Next base: position 1,167 of record JBBQIU010000552.1, on the reverse strand, counting down.
CGATCCCCCGGAGTGCCTCCGGGAATTGCTGGCCCTGCCGTTGCGGATCGAGAACGTGACGCTGAAGAAGCCCAGCCTGAACGATGTCTTCCTCCAACTCACGGGGAGAGGGCTTCGCGAATGAAGCCGCGCGGTGAATCCGGTCCGTAGGGAAGGGGGGCGCCTGCCATGTTGTCTGTCCTGGTTGCCAAAGACCTCCGCCGGGCGCGTCGGAATCCGGTCCCCTACCTGATCCACCTTTGCCTGCCCCTGATGATCACGGGCCTGCTGGGCATGGTGTTCGGCGGGGCGAGTCGCAGGGACGACGGCGGGATCGGCAAGATCAAGCTGGCGATCGCCGACGAGGATGATTCCGTGATCACCCGGATGCTTCGGGGAGCCCTGAGCCAGGACCAGGCGGCCCGGCACCTCGACGTGGTGTTCCTGCCGCGTGACGAGGCGTTGGCCCGGCTAACAATATCGCGGCTGCGGCAGTGATCATTCCCACTCATTTTTTCGCCGAATATCTGGCGGGCGAGGGCCGGATCACGCTGGAACTGGTCAAGAACCCGGCGCAGTCGTCTCATCCGGCGATCGTGGAAGAAGCCGTCGGGGTGCTGACGACGGCTCTCAACGCGATCGCGCGAAACTTCCGCCCCGACCTCTCGGAGTGGCGGAGAATGTTTGAAGGGGACCGCCGTCCGGCACTGCAGGACGTGGCGGACCTCGCGGTGAAGACCGGGGAGAAGATCGAGATCATCTGGAAGCGGATGGATCCAATCCCGGTCGCGTACGATCGCGAGACCAAGGCATCCGGGGCGGAGCCTGGGGGCGTGGCCGGGCCGGGGTTCAATCTGTTCGCGTTCCTGCTGCCGGGGCTCACGGCGATGTTCCTTTTGTTTCTGGCGGACACGGCCATGCGGGATCTGCACCGGGAGATCCGCTTCAACACGTTTCAACGGTTCTGCACGTTACCGCCGGGGGTATGGGTGTTCGTGATGTCCAAGGTCAGGATTCGGGCGACGCGGCCGCGGCTCTGATTGAGATCCGCGTGGCCCGGGCGATGGTGGCGATCAATTCCCATCTTCTGGAGCATGCAACCGGGAGCGGGGGGGCGGCGCCGACGGAGGAGGCCCTCAAGGCACTGCGGGAGAAGGAGAATCCGGTGGTTCTCAAGGCTTCGTTCGC
>JBBQIU010000551.1:0-3520 GCA_038325245.1 Verrucomicrobiota bacterium | reverse complement strand
CTCCGCACCACGAGGGGTCGGATCCGAATCTAACTACCGAACCTTTGCTCCGCCGCTGGCATCGAGCCTTGGCTGGCCGCAATTGATTCGGCCGCGACACCCGTTGCCGGGGGCTTCTAAATGGTTCGTGAGATGGATTCGGAGCGGACCGCTCGTGGTGCGAAGCGTGACGTGATCCCATTGGGCGGCCAGAACGGCGTCGGGGAACCGGTCGATACAGCGGCCGCGGATGGCGGCGCGGGTGTCCCGAGGCGGATGATGGACGGCGTCGGCGACTTCGGCGGGATTGGGAACGCCGCGGATGGCGCCGGATTGTTCGAGGCCCAGGTAAAGGCCTTCCGCGGGGTCGAGGCGGTGGTATTCGAGATCGAGGCTTCGGAGCCATGGATCGTTGTCCTGGATCTTCTCGACGGTCTGGAATTGCCGAAGCAGCCGGAGTTTGGCGACCCAGTCGAGGCGGTCGCTGCACTGCATGGGATCGGTGGCGAGGTCATTGAGGACTTCCCCCCAGGCCTGGACAAGGTCGCGACGGTCCGTGGACGACAGGTCGCATGTCTCGCGGACGGCTTCGAGGTAGGCGGCTTGAACGTCGATGGCGTTGGAAGCGGCGGTGCGGGCGCCGGTGAGGGCCACTTCCCAGCGCCATTGGGGATCGCGCGAGATCGCACGAACCGCGCGGAGGGGATCGGCGAGACGGGGCCAGGGTCGTCCCGGTTGGCGGATGATGGCTTCGAGCGTGAGAGCGGTGGCGCCGACCTTGAGCCATGTCGCGAAGGGCGAGAGGTTGGCATCGCCGAGGATGACGTGAAACCGGCGCCAGTGGAGGGGATTGGCGTGAGGTTCGTCGCGGGTATTGATGAGCGGCCGACTCTGCATGGTGTCGACGCTCTGGAGTTCGCTGAAGAAGTCGCTGCGTTGTGAAATCTGGAAATCGGCGCCGACGAGGCGGTTCTCCTCTTCGATGGCGAATTTGCCGGCGCCTGAATGGATCTGACGGGTGACAAGGAATGCCTGAACCGCGTCGGTCAGCGTGGTCCAGTCGAGGTTCCGTGGGATGAGGTAGTTTTCGTGGCAACCGTAGCTATGGCCGGCGTAGTCGGTGTTGTTCTTGTAGATCCGGACCGTTTCGCCGACCTCGCGTGAGAGGGCGTCGGCGCAGGCCATGACGATCCGTTCTCCGGCCCGGTCATGGAGGACGGCATCCCGGAAGGTGGCGCATTCGGGGGTGCAGTATTCGGGATGGGCATGGTCGTTGTAGAAACGAGCTCCATTCCCGAAGACGAAATCGCTCTTGATTTCGGTGAAGCTCAGTTCGCGGTTGGCGTCGGCGTCCTTGTAACCCGCCTCATCGAAGTCCTGCCGGAGTTGCTGGACCTCGAAGCCACGGACGTCGCGGTGGGGGTTTTCCTCGTGGTAATCCCATCGCATGAGAACGCCCGGCACAGCGGCGCTGCGGACGAGGGCGATGGATTCGGCGACGACATCCAGGTCTTGTCGTTCGCCGCGAGCGATGCCGAACTCCGTTTCGAGGCCGAAGATAATGGGAACGGTCATGAGGTGGGCCGCGCGCCCGGGAGGATGGAAGCTGGGAGCCGGCGTGCGGGCGGAAATGGGTTGGGGATCTGAATGGCGGGGTTCAAGGCGCGTCGAGAATGAACGTGGTCAAAATCTCCCCGGGCTGTTTCGGTCGTCATTGTGTGCCAGGCGGGGCGAATCGCAAGGGGTGCGCAGCGTACCGCGGGATCGCGTGTGTGCCCAGCTTGGGGCTTCCCGGGGTGGGAGGGGGGTGGCACTGTGAGGGCGTGTCGCAAGGGAAGCTGGAACAACTGCGGGCGCTATTGCGCTCCTTCGATTCGTGTCTGACCGCCTATTCGGGGGGCGTGGACTCGGCGTTTTTGGCGTTGGTGGCGCATCAGGAACTCGGAGATCGGGCCCTGGCGGCGATCGCTGATTCCCCGAGCCTGCCTCGAGCCGAATTGGAGGAGGCGCTGGAACTGGGCGGGCAGTTCGCGTTCCCCGTGCGGGTGGTCCGGACGCGGGAGTTCGACAATGCGAGCTACCTCGCGAACCCCCAGAACCGCTGCTATTTCTGCAAGCACGCACTGTTCGAGGAACTCGGACCGCTTGCGGCGCGGGAGGGTTTCGCGGTGCTTGCGTATGGGGAAAACGCCAGCGATATCGGGGATCACCGTCCGGGGGCGAAGGCGGCGCAGGAATTCCAGGTCCGGGCTCCGTTGAAGGAAGTGGGGATGACCAAGGTCGAGATCCGGGAGTATTCGGCGCAATTGAAATTGCCGACGGCGGAGAAGCCGCAGCTCGCGTGTCTGAGTTCCCGCATTCCTTATGGCGAGGCGGTCACGGTGGAGAAGCTGCGAATGATCGAGGCGGCGGAAGGCGTTCTGCGGGTTGAGGGCTTTGTAGAGGTGCGGGTCAGGCACCATGAACTGCGGCAGGGCGCGTTGGCGCGACTGGAGGTCGGGGGGTCGGAGCTGCCACGGATGATCGAGGGTGGACGCCACGGGCGGATTGCGGAGCGGTTGCGCGAGATCGGGTACGGGCAGGTCACGCTGGATCTTCAGGGGTACAGGCGCGGCAGCGCCAATGAGCCGATTCGTTTCGTGGAACGCTCGTCAAGAGCATGAACCGCGGAACGAAAGCAGGAACTTTTCGATGTCGTTGGTTTTAGACGACTCAACAGAAAGAACGGATGCCGCAGTTCTCGTATAAGGCACGTCGCCGCTCGGGCGAGGTGGTTCAGGGTGTGCTCGATGTGGCCGACCGGCCCACGGCGCTGACGCAACTGGAGCGACTTGGATTGTTTCCGGTGTCGGTGCAGGTGGCGGGAGGGGCCGATGTTCGGAAGGGGGCGAAGGCGGGGGGCGTCGGCGAAGGGAGCGGGGGGCGGGAATGGATGCCGCGGGCGTTGCAGTCGCTCCTGCAACGGAAGCGGAAGCCGAAGCTGCAGGAACTGGGCACCTTCACGATGCAATTGGCGAATCTCCTGAAGTCGGGGATGCCATTGACGGTGGCGTTGAACAGCATGACGCACCTCGAGACGAAGGGGATACCGTCGGACGTGAGCCGTCAGTTGCGGCAGGACGTGATGGAGGGCAAATCGCTCTCGGACTCGATGGCGCGGCAGCCTCGGGTTTTCACGGAACTTTTCGTGAACATGGTGCGGGCGGGCGAGCAGAGCGGAGCTCTGGTGGACGTGTTACGCCGGTTGGGAGGGCACTACGAGCGGTTCGCCGAGGTTCAATCGAAGTTCATATCGGCGCTGATCTACCCGGCAGTGGTGATGACGGTGGGGATCGCGGTGATCGTTTTTTTCATGGCGGTGATGCTTCCGAAATTCCTCACGATCTTCGAGGGCATGGACGACCGCCTGCCAGCGTCCACGCAGATCGTGATCTCGATCAGCGACTTCTTCAGCGACTACTGGTGGCTGTTGATCCTGCTGGTGATTGCCGGGTGGGTTTTGCTGAACCGTTTCCAGGCGACGGAGGGCGGGCGACGGACG
>JBBQIU010000550.1:0-3523 GCA_038325245.1 Verrucomicrobiota bacterium | reverse complement strand
GGAAGGAGTCGCCAAGCAGATCTCGGTGGTGGTGCCCGTGTTGAACGAGAGCTCGATGCTGGCCGAAACGATTGGGCGGCTTCGAAGGCTGCCCGAGGTATCGGAGATTCTGGTGGTGGACGGCGGGAGCACGGACGGAACCGTTGAGTTGGCGAGGCGCCTGGGGTGCCGGGTGCTGCACGCACCGCGGGGCCGCGGAATCCAGCTTCGGCGGGGGGCCGAGGCGGCGGTGGGCGACGTGGTGTGGTTCGTGCATGCGGACACGTGGGTGCCGCCCGACGCCGGGGCAGCCCTCCTGCGTTGCCTCAGGGATCCAATGGTCGTCGGCGGAGGTTTCTGGAAGCGGTTCGTCGACGCGCCCTGGTATATGCGCGGCTCGCGATTTCGCTGCTGGCTCCGGTTGGTGTGGGCTGGGCGGGTGCTGGGGGACCAAGCCCCGTTCGTCCGTCGGACCGTATTGGAATCGGTGGGCGGTGTTCCCGACCAGCCCCTGATGGAGGATGTGGAGCTGAGCCGCCGTTTGCGGCGGAAGGGACGCCTCGCCCTGGCGGGGGCGCCCGTGTCGACTTCGATTCGGCGGTTCCGCCAGAAGGGGATTCTTCGAACGTACTGGTTGATGTGGCAGGTGACGCGGGCCTATCGGAAGGGAGTGGCGCCAGCGGAACTGGCGCGTTGGTACGAAGAGCCCGATGCGAAGTGACGGATGCGGCGCGCGGCAAGTGTCATCGCGCGAAGACGCGAAGGTCTTCCAGGTGAACTCTCGATTCGGTGTTCGGGCGGAGGCCAGGCCCGTCGGCGCCTGTTTCCACCCATCAAGAAATCCGGGATCCACCTTCTCTTCCTTCGTGTCTTCGCCTGTTCGCATGAGTCGGAACGGAATCGCTGGCTCGGGTTACTTGGTCGGCACGGTGGCGATGGTCTGCAGGATTCGGCTGGCGATCGTGTACGGGTCGCCCTGCGAGTTGGGGCGGCGATCTTCCAGGTAACCTTTGTAGCCGTTGTTGACGAAGCTGTGTGGCACGCGGACCGACGCGCCGCGGTTGGCGACGCCATAGTTGAATTTGTCGATGGACTGCGTCTCGTGCAGGCCGGTCAGGCGAAGATGGTTGTCCGGCCCATAAACGGCGATGTGCTCATTCTTGTACTTGTCGAAAGCAGCCATGAGCGCCTCGAAGTACTCCTTGCCGCCAGCTTCTCGGAGATGCTTGGTGGAGAAGTTGGAGTGCATGCCCGAGCCGTTCCAGTCGACGTCGACGCCGAGGGGTTTGCAGTGGAAATTGACGTCGACGCCGAATTTCTCGCACAGGCGAACGAGCAGATAGCGGGCGATCCACACCTGGTCGGCGGCGTTCTTGGAGCCTTTGCCGAAGGCCTGGAATTCCCACTGGCCTTTGGCGACCTCGGCATTGATGCCCTCGTGATTGATGCCCGCGTCGAGGCAGAGATCGAGGTGGGCATCGACGATTTCTCGGGCGATGCAACCTACGGCGTCATAGCCCACGCCGGTGTAGTACTTGCCCTGCGGGGGAGGGAAACCTCCGCCCTTTGGGAATCCCAACGGCACGCCGTCCTTGTAGAGGAAGTACTCCTGTTCGAAACCGAACCACGCATCGGGATCGTCGAGAATCGTGGCGCGTGAGTTCGACGGATGCGGGGTCTTGCCGTCGGGCATCATGACCTCGCACATGACGAGGGCCCCGTTCTTCTTGGTGGAGTCGGGGTAGATGGCGACGGGCTTCAGCATGCAATCAGAACTGCGCCCCTCGGCTTGCCGGGTCGAACTGCCGTCGAAACCCCAGAAGGGAAGTTGTTCGAGGGTCGGGAAGCTGTCGTAATCCTTGATCTGGGTCTTGCCGCGGAGGTTTGCCACGGGCTCGTAACCGTCGAGCCAGATGTATTCGAGCTTATATTTCGCCATAGATGTGGATGCGGGAATTCTGATCGCCCTTGTGCGGTCGAGTCTTTGGGTTGGATTGCTAGCGCTGTTAAGCAGGCTCCGTAGAGCAAGCAGAATGCCATTCCACCCTGAGTGGAGACGCACGTAGGTGAGGATCTGTCGGAAGCATCTGATGTTGTGATGGATCCGGTCTGGATTTGTTCATGGTCCGCGGGAGATGCTCAAAATGCATGGTGGCGTTTTTTGTTCAGGTTGGGCGAAATCGGGCGTCCTTTGATCAGTTGATAGAGATGACCCCGCAAGGCAGGGTTCCCGCGGCATGTTGCAGGTGAAGAATACGTTCCGGGCGACCGTCCAGGTGAGCTTCGACGGTCGCGTGTTCAAGACCTATCACGGCCCGGATGGGCCGCAGCGCTTCGAGAATGAGGTGCGGGTCCTCCGGCACCTGGAGGCGCGTGGGTGCGGGTTTGTGCCGCGACTGCTTGAGGCCGATGCGGAGAAATCGCGCATCATCACGACCAATTGCGGGATCCGGGTGGAGCATCTGGATGCGGAACGGGCGCGCGAATTGTTTGCCGAATTGGAGACGTACGGGGTCCGGCACGACGATCCGGACATTCGCAACGTGACCTACCGGCAGTCGGACGGACGCTTCTGTGCAATCGATTTCGAGTTTGCCACGCTGCTTCCGGGCTCCGATTCATGAACCGCAGCCTTTCCTGGATCGGCGCCCTTCGATGCGTCTGGGCGCGCTGGCGCCGACGGAGCGTTTTCCTCGATCGAGATCTCCAGATATGAACCCAACCCGGCATGTTCCTGAATCGAAGCGTCTGCATTGGTCCGGTCGGACGGACCGGGGTCGGGTCCGGTCCAACAACGAGGACGCCTTCGTGGGATTACACTTCGACGCGCGGGAAGTGCATTACCTGGGAGCGACGGGCGACGCGCCGACGGGCCAGTTGGATTTCGCGTTTGCAGTGAGTGATGGGATGGGGGGTGCGATGGCCGGGGAACATGCCAGTCGGATCGCGGTGCAAAAGATCACGACGCTGCTGCCGCGCTCGTATCGGCAGGCGGCGGAAGGGCTGGAGGCGGGATTCGCGGATGTGCTGGAGGAATTGTTCGAGCAGGTGCACCGGGCGCTCGTTCACCTGGGGCGAAGCTACGAGGAATGCGCGGGCATGGAGACCACGCTGAGCCTGTGCTGGTTCACGCCGGGGTGGATGTACTTCGGCCACATTGGTGACAGCCGCATCTATCATCTGCCCGCCCACGCGGCGTCGATCCGGCAACTCAGCCACGACGACACCCACGTGGGTTGGTTGTTCAGGAACGGGAAGATCAACGAGCGTGAGGCACGCGGTCATCCCCGGCGCAACGTTCTCCAGAAAGCCCTGGGGGGAGGGAACCAGTTCGTGACGCCGCAGGTGGGCGCGGTGGCGCTTGAAATCGGGGATTCGTTCCTGCTCTGCACCGATGGATTGGTGGAGGGGCTGTATGACAGCCATCTGGGGGAGATTCTGCGCTCGACCGAGCCCACGCTGGCGGGCGCCACCGTGGCGCACCGGCTTGTCCAAGAGTCGTTGGCCCGGGACGCGCGCGACAACACGACGGCGCTGGTGATCC
>JBBQIU010000549.1:0-3524 GCA_038325245.1 Verrucomicrobiota bacterium | reverse complement strand
TACTGGTGGCGAGCCACGGGCCCTTTGCGTGGGGGGCGACCGTGGAGGAGGCGGTGCGCCACGCCGAGATTCTGGAATACCTGGCGCATTTGGCGTCCGCGACATTGACGGTCAACCCGCGAACCGGTCGTATGCCCACCGAACTGCTCGCAAAGCATTTCTCGCGAAAGCACGGACCGGCCGCTTACTATGGACAGCGTTGACCCCGATTCGAACTTCCCGCGCCGAATCCGTGCCCGTTTCCTATGATCCACGAGATGAAAGCCACGTTGCATCCCTCCCTGCTGATCCTTGCCGGCACGCTGATGGCCCTGGGCCTGGCCGGTTGTTCCACGGTGTCGCGATCGTCCTCGAAGGGGGTTCCGGAGCCATTCGGGATCGCGCCGGACGGAACGCCGGTGGAGCTGTACACCCTGCGGAATGCGGCGGGAGTCGAGGCACGGATCTGCACCTATGGTGGGATCGTGGTTTCGCTGAAGGTTCCGGACCGGGCCGGGCAGTTGGGCGACGTGGTGCTGGGGTACGACACGCTGGCGGGCTATCTGAAGGAGAGCCCCTACTTCGGATGCCTGGTTGGGCGATATGGGAACCGGATTGCGAAGGGTCGGTTCACGCTGGACGGCGTCGAGTACACACTGGCGACGAACAATTATCCGAACCACCTCCACGGCGGTGTGAATGGGTTCGACAAGCGGGTCTGGAAGGCCGTGTCGGCGGAGGGCCCGGAAGGGCCGCGCTTGGAGTTGACGTACATCAGTCCGGACGGCGAGGAAGGGTATCCCGGCACGCTGACGGTGAAGGCGGTGTACACGCTCACGACGGACAACGGCCTGCAGTTGGAATACGAAGCCACGACCGACAAGCCCACGGTCGTCAACCTGACCCAGCATTCGTACTTCAACCTGGCGGGGAAGGGTGACGTTCTCAGCCACGAAGTGCAGATCGAAGCCGACCGGTTCACACCCGTGGACAGCACGCTGATCCCGAACGGGGAACTCCGGTCCGTGGACGGCACGCCGTTTGACTTTCGGAATCCGACGCCGATCGGCGAGCGGATCAACGAGAACGACGAGCAACTTCGATTTGGGGGAGGATACGACCACAACTGGGTGATCAATCCGCCGACCGGCGGGCTTGGACTGCACGCCCGGGTTTACGAACCGACGAGCGGCCGGCTCCTTGAGGTGGTCTCGACCGAACCGGGGTTGCAGTTTTACACCGGGAATTTTCTCGATGGCACGATCACGGGAAAGGGGGGGTGGGTGTACGGGCATCGGAATGCCTTCTGCATGGAGCCGCAGCATTTCCCGGATTCGCCAAATCAGCGGAATTTTCCGTCGGCGATCCTGAGGCCGGGCCAGACGTATCGGAACACGATCCTCTATCGATTCTCGGCGAAGTGAGTCCGGGCGTGAGGAAGGCGGGGTTGGGCCGGGACGGGAGGAGGATGTCTTCAACAATGCCGGAGTTTCTCGAGCGCCGGTTTTCGTCCACGTCCCGGTGGGTATTGTCGGTGATTTCGCTGGTGACGTATGTGCTGACGAAGATCGCAGTGGGGATCTTCTTCGCCCTTCGGTGGGATGGGTGGACCTGGGAAGCCGATCCCGTCCTTTCAAGTCTCTGCGTTCCCTGCGTTCTTTGTGGCAGATCCCTCCCCTTCCGGCGCTCATGTCCGTCGCATTCAGGTGGGCCTGGGGGCCTGCCCGTTTGGACTTAGCACTACAGCGACTTTTTGGGCTTGCGCTTTCTGCTGGGAGCGGTTCAACGTAAGCGGAGTTGTTGAAGGGCGCTGGGTTAGAGAGCGGAGAGACATGCACGATCCGTGGACGAGTCATCACCGCCCACGACGTGAGAGTCGTGCAACAGCTCGTCGCGGAGCGTGGCCGGGCGCATCGTGCGGCGTTGGCGCTAGCGTTGTGCGAGCGGTGGCAATGGCGGTCGGCCAACGGCGCCTGGAAGGTACGCTCGGCCTTGGGAGTGTTGCAGGGTTTGGAAGCTCGTGGATGGATCGAGCTGCCGCCGCCGGGTCCCTCGGGCCGTCGATTCGCGCGAACGATCTCCGGCGGGAACGCCGATGTGAGGGAGACCCCACGTTCGGAAGTCGGCCCCTGGAATGCGATTCGTCCGCTACGCTGGGAACGCGTGGTCACGCCCGCCGAGGGTCGGCAATGGCGAGAACTCTTGAACCGGTATCACTATCTGGGAGCCCCCCGCCTGGTAGGAGCCTGCCTCCGGTACTTGGTCTATAGCCGCGGCGGAGAACTGGTGGGGGTGATGGGATGGCAATCGGCGGTACGCCACTTGAAGAGTCGGGACCGGTTGATCGGTTGGGAGGCGGCGCAACGCGAGAAGGGCTTGGCCAGCGTGGTCAATAACGTGCGATTCCTGGTACCGCCCTGGGTTCGGGTGCCGCACTTGGCCTCGACGATCCTGGCGCAAAGCGTAGTCCGTCTGCGCCACGATTGGCGGGAGCAGTATCAAGTCGAGGTGTGGCTGGCCGAGACCTTCGTCGACCGGGAACGTTTCAGCGGCGCGAGTTATCGGGCGGCCAACTGGGTGGCCATCGGTTGGACGGAGGGTTTCGCCAAGAGCCGAGGCCGCTTCGTGTATCACGGACAAAGCAAGGAGGTGTACGTCTATGTGCTTGAGCCGCGATTGCGCCAGTGGGTGCACGCGGACCCTCATCAACCCCTACTGACCCATCGGCTTCTCCTGACCCAGCCCCGAAGCGAGAAGAGCCCACACCTAATCAGGAGAAAGCGGATGCAAGAGATTCAAGAATCGTGGAAACCCAAGCTGCCACCCGAGTGGGAGCTCAACGAAAACGACCTCCTTTGTCTGTCGCGAGAACTGGAGGCCTTCACCGCCGAGTTCGGCTCGGCGTTCGGACGCGTGGAGGTGAGGAACTTGTGCGACCTCTATCTGCGGGGTTTGCTGAGCGACACCGAGCGCAAAAATACCGAGGCGATGGCGATGGCGTTGGACGGACCCAACCGTGTGCGCGGGTTGCAGCGTTTCATGAACGAGTACCCCTGGGACGAGAAGCAGATCGCTCGCCAACACCGGGAACAGTGCGCCGCCGAACTGAGCGATCCCTCAGGGGTCTGGAGCATCGATGCGAGCGAGTTCCCCAAGAAGGGACGCGAATCGGTCGGCGTGGCCGCCCAGTATTGCGGAGTCCTGGGCAAGACCGCCAACTGCCAGTCGGGGGTATTCGTGTGCTACAGCAGCCCCAGGGGACACGCGCTCTTGGACGCGCGACTCTACCTGCCCAAGCAATGGCTCGGCGACGACTACGCCGAGCGACGCAAGAACTGTCGCATTCCCGAGGACGTCAAGTTTCGGACCAAACCGCAACTGGCGCAGGAACTCCTCAAACCCTTGTGGGAAGGCGGGCTCTTTGCCGGGGACTGGATCACGTGCGACGCCTCCTTCGGGAACAACGAGGAGTTTCTGAAAGGATTACCCGCGGGTTGCCGCTACCTGGCGGAGATCTCGTCGACGCGCAAGGTGTGGATCCAGCG
>JBBQIU010000548.1:0-3525 GCA_038325245.1 Verrucomicrobiota bacterium | reverse complement strand
CCCCATACGAGCCTTCGACCGGTACCCACTGCGCCTTCATCGCCAAGACCATTGAATACCTCGCCCTCGGCCTGCCCGTCGTCTCCACTCCCCTTGAGAGCGCCCTCCGCTACTACTCGGGACTCGACGGGGTACGGTTTTCCGGAGCCGACGGCGTCAGCTTCGGCCAGGCGATTCTGGACTGGCTTGCGCTGGACCCCACCCGGCGGGCCGAGGCCGTGGAACCTGCGCGACGCAAGGTCGCCGCGGAACTCGACTGGGGCGTCCTCTGCGCCCGGGCCGTGGACGCCACCGAACGCGTCCACGCCGACTCGACGCGCTGATTGACGTCATGCCGTCTACGGGAAAGCCTCTCCCGATGGCTGACATCATCTACCCCCGCAGCCCGCGCGAGACCATGTGCGGTTGGATGCACCTGCCCCGGTTCGTCGACAAGGTGCGCCTGCACCTCGCCGGAAAGCTGCCTCCAGACTACCAGCCCAACCTCGGGAAAGGCTTCGATGGCAACTGGCTCACCGCCGCCGGCGTGGAATTCGATTCGTTTGTCGAGGTCGTGAAAGAGTCCATCACCGACGGCGAAGTCGCCGACTGGGTTCTGCAGCACGTGAAGAAGACGGACGCGGAGAAGCGCGCCCACTCCGAACAGATGCTGGACTACCCGGCTGCGGACGATGTGGCCGGACAGGCGCGGCTTCGTCTGCGCAAGGGCCAGGGTGGGTTCGCCGAACGCGCCGACATCCTGACGTTCGTTGATTTCATCGACGCCGACGAGAAGCGGCTTTGAGGGCCCGGCCGATCCGTCACTCGTAACGCAACGACTCGATCGGATCGAGGTTGGCAGCCATCCAGGCCGGATAGGTTCCGAAGATCAAACCCACCATCGAGCAAACCAGCATTCCGATCAGGGCCCAATCCCATGGAATGACGGGAGGGAACCCAAAGATCACCGTGGCCAGGTTCCCCGTGAGGATGCCGAGAACCACTCCGGCCGCCCCTCCGATCTGGCACAGGGCGATCGCTTCGACGATGAATTGCATCATCACGTGGCGTTTCTTCGCGCCGATAGCCCGACGAATTCCGATCTCCCGGGTCCGCTCCGTCACGCTCACCAGCATGATGTTCATGATGCCGATTCCCGCCGCCACGAGCGCGATGGAACTGATCACGGCCGCCGCGACCCGGACCGCCAGCGTCAGCGACTGGAACTGCCGCACAATCGAATCGTTGGAGACGATCTCGAAGTCATCCTCGTCACCGGGCGCGACTTTTCGGGCGGTCCGAAGCACGCCCCGAACCTGCTCGACGGTTTCGTCGTACATCTCCCGCGACCACGCCTCGACCTGGATGGACAACCGCTGGTCCCGCCCATACCGGGACAATGCCGTCGTCACCGGTACCAGGACGTACGCATCCTGGTCCTGACCGAACAACTGCCCCTTCTCCTCGGTGATCCCCACCACCCGGTAACGGATGCCCCCCAGCTTGATGGACTCGCCGACGCCCCCGCCCAGCGGAAACACCTTCTTGACGACGCTGGTGCCGATTACACACACGTCGCGCGCGTTGATCACGTCGGATTCGCTGATTTCGCGTCCCTCAGCGATGGCCCAATTGAGGGTCTGGAAACTGCCCAACGTCACACCCACGAGCGGAATCCCGGGGTTCGTTTTGCCCCATCGGGAGCTGACTTCACCGGCGAAAACGTGGCAGGTGATGCCGACACTCTTCGCCAGGGTCGCCCGCTCCTCGACCGCCTTCGCCACCCGAAACACAAACTCCTTGCGGCGGGCGTAGCGCGTCGACGCGCCGGGGTTGCCCTCCACCTGGATCGCCGGAGTGCGCTGGATCGAAAAACTGTTCGCCCCAAGCACGTTCAGCCTCGACTCGATGTTGCTCTGAAGGACCCGAAGGACGGTCATCACCAGGACGATCGAAAACACCCCGACGAGAACCCCCAGCAACGTGAGCCCGGACCGAAGCTTGTGCGCTGCGATCGAACTGAACGCCATGCCGAAGCTCTCGCGAATCTCCGCGATGATCAGGTTTCGGCCCGCCCGGCCACGGGCGGCGCCTGAGGGGGTGGGTGTGGCATTCATGGCGCCGTCACGGTTTACTCGCTGCGCAGTGCATCCACAGGGTTCAGTCGCGCCGCCCGCCAGGCCGGCAGGAACCCCGACACGATCCCCGTCACCGCCGCCACCAGCAACGCGGCGATCGCCGTCGGAATGGACATCGTCGCCGCCAGGAAATGGTCGATCACCCAGGTCATCGGCCATGCCACTGCCAGTCCCAGCAAGCCCGCCCCCAGTGAGATCAGCGTCGCTTCCACAAGAAACTGAGTGAGGATGTTCCGGCGCTTCGCCCCGATCGCCTTCCGCACCCCGATCTCCCGCGTCCGCTCGGCCACCGACACGTACATGATGTTCATCACCCCGATGCCCCCGACGAAGAGCGATAGGCCGGTGATGAACAGGCCGATCAGCGCCAGCGTTCCTCCAATCTGGTTGAAGTTCCGGATCAACGCGTCCTGCTGGTTGATCGCGAAATCGTCCGGCGCCCCGGGCGGAACCCGCCGCAATTGGCGCATGATTCCCCGCAACTCCTCCTTCGCATCCTCGATTCCGTCCGGGTCCAGAACCTTCACGACGATCGTGGTGTCCGGCCAGCGATTCAGGTCCGACGTGAAGCGGGTCATCGGAATCACCACCTGATTGTCGAGGTTCATGCCCGTGAAGAACTGCCCCTGCTTCTCGAGCGCTCCCACGATCTCGAAGGCCGAACCGCCCACCCGAATCCGCTTCCCCAGGGGCGATTCGAGCGGGAAGAACTTCACCGCCAGATCATGGCCGATCACGCACACAGGCCGCGCAGCCTGCACTTCCTGCGCCGTAAGCCACCGCCCTTCCGTGAGCGACAGACCCCTCACCAGGCCGCTCTCCTCCGTGTTCCCGGCCACCCACACCCCCCGCGCACTTCGGTTTCCGTAACGCACTTCCGCCGACCCGTTCGCCTCCACCGCCACGGCCCGCGCCAGCGTCGACAAACGCGCCACATCCCGCGCCTGGGCCAGCGTCAACTCCCGCCTATTCCGGCTCTTCCGCCAATCCTCCTGATTGCTGAACCAGGAGAAGCGCTGGATGTAGAGCACGTCCGCCCCGATCACCGAGATGCTCCGAAGGAACGCCCGGTTCAAACCGTCGATCGCCGTCGCCATCAGGGTCACCGTCACGATCCCGATGACGATGCCCAGCGTCGTCAGGCCCGCCCGCAGCTTGTTCGCCCGCAGCGCCACCACCGCGATCGCCAGCGCCTCCCGGAATTCATCCGCGAATCTCATGGCTCATGGCGCCACAGGCGGTGCCGTCGACAGAACCGGAGGCAGCACCGGCGGAAATGACGGCGGAACCATCGGCGGAACCTCATCCCGGCGTGTCGAATGCGTCGTCTCGTCCGCCGCGATCAACCCATCGCGAATTCGAAGGATTCGTCGCGCATGCTGGGCCACTTCCTCCTCGTGCGTGACCA
>JBBQIU010000547.1:0-3526 GCA_038325245.1 Verrucomicrobiota bacterium | reverse complement strand
GTGAGCGTTCGTCTCTTTCGCACGGCCGAGGCTGCGGGAGCGGCGAGCCTCGAAGGTGTGCGGCGGTTGGTTGAATTGGCCTTGAGCAAGGATTTCGGCTGGCTTGAGCGCGATCTGAGGGCGCTGCAGAAGTTCGCGACGAGTTATACCCCGTTGGGACCGATCGAAGACCTGCTGGACTCCGCGCTGGGGCTTGCGAGGCGCAGTGTGTTGCCCACGGACCGACTTCCGTCCCTGAAGAAGGCGTTGTTCGACGAGACCGTCGAATGCTCCCGAGCGCGGATTCCGGGGCTGGCGCAACAGGTCATTGATCGGGTGGGGGTGGTGTTGCAGTTGAGGCAGGGGATTCAACAAAAGGTGGGTGTGGCTGCGGCTGCGGTCGCGCCCGTGGCTGCGGCACCCCGTCAGGCCCTGAAGGATTTTTCGCAGTTGTCGGTGCTGGCGCCGCCTGTGTCGCGGCCCGGGACGCCTCCGGCGATGTCCGGGTCGATCCAGGGTGAGTTGGCGTGCCTGGTTCCTCCGCGATTTCTCGATGGGATTTCCTTCGAACGATTGCCGCATCTGGCGCGGTATCTGCGTGCCCTCCAGGTCAGGGTGGAACGTTCGGCCTTGAATCCGACGAAGGATCGCGAACGGGCGATGTTGCTAGTGCCGTATCTTGCGGCGCTGGCGAAGGTGCGGGCCACACGCGTGCTCTCGGCAGGGATGCAGGGGGTGGCGGAGGAATTCCGCTGGATGATCGAGGAGTACAAGGTCTCGCTGTTTGCCCAGGAAGTGGGCACGGCGATGCCGGTCTCTCCGAAGCGTTTGGATGCGCTCTGGGAGAAACTCCGCCTCGAGTGTTGCTAGGCACGATGCGCAGGTGGACCGGGCGTTCTCAGCCAGTCTTGACGCACACGAAGGCGCGAAGACGCGAAGACGCGAAGGAAGAGGAGATCGATGCTGAATTCCATACCGCGGGGAAACGCCCACTGAACACTGGGGTCTCCTTCGAGAACCCGATTCGAACGTCCCTTCGGAATTTCTTCGCGTTCTTCGCGCCTTCGCGCGAGGTCCCTTGTTTTCAACCGAATCGCGCCGTCGCCTCCCGGAACTCAGGCCGAGCGGCACTGGGCCTCGTGGCGGAGGGCGTGATCGACAAGGACGAGGGCGGTCATGGCCTCGACCATGGGAACGGCGCGCGGAAGAACACAGGGGTCATGGCGACCGCGTCCCTTAAGCGTGGTGTTCTGGTAGGTGACATCAACCGTGTCCTGTTCGTGCATGACGGTGGCCACGGGTTTGAAGGCTACACGGAAATGGATGGTTTCCCCGTTGCTGATGCCGCCCTGGATGCCGCCCGAGCGATTGGAGGTGGTTCGGACGCGTCCGTCGACATTCCGGAATGGGTCGTTGTGCTGGCGGCCGGTGAGAAGCACCCCCCCAAAACCACTTCCGATCTCAAAGCCCTTGGAAGCGGGAAGACTGAGCATGGCTTTGGCGAGGTCGGCCTCCAGACGGTCGAAGACCGGGGCACCCCATCCGACGGGGACGCCTCGGGCGACCCCGAGAACGAGACCGCCGACGCTGTCACCCTCGGCCCGGAGTTGTTCGATCCGTTCGATCATTCGGCTGGCGGCGTCGCGGTCGGGGCAGCGCACGATGTTGGATTCGATATCGGCGCTTTGGAGGGACTCCGGATCCACGGTGGCGATGAGATCCTGCACCTGGGAGACGCAGGCGAGGATTTCGACCCCCCAGCGTTGCCGGAGGATCTTTCGGGCGATGGCGCCGGCGGCGACGCGACCGATCGTTTCGCGGGCGCTGGTGCGTCCGCCGCCGGGCCAGGCGCGGATGCCGAATTTCGCCTGGTAGGTGTAATCCGCGTGGGAGGGGCGGAACTTGGATGCCATCTCGGAATACGCCTCCGAGCGGAAATCCTCGTTCTTGACCCACATCGAGATTGGGGTTCCGAGCGTGTGCCCTTCAAAGACGCCGCTCAGGATTTGGACGGTGTCGGTTTCCTTGCGGGGTGTGGTGATGCTCGATTGGCCGGGACGCCGCCTGTCGAGGTCGGGTTGGATGTCGGATTCGGCGAGCGCGAGGCGCGGAGGGCAGCCATCGACGACGACGCCGACGCCGCCGCCATGCGATTCGCCCCAGGTGGTGATGCGGAAGAGATCCCCAAACGAGTTGCCCATTGGCCGATAGGGTGCCGGAAGGGGGGGGGGTTGTCAGGTGTCAGTTACGCTCCGTGACTCCGTGGCTATCCGAATCGCCTTCTCTGACGTCAGTCTCTGACGTCAGTCGTGGTTTGTGGGTCGCGGACCCAGGACGTCGGGGAGGTGGGACTGGAGGGACTGGAGGGCGTGGGAGCGATGGCTGATGCGATTCTTGGTGGCGTCGCCGAGTTCGGCGAGGGTCTTGGAGAAGCCTTCGGGGACGAAGAGGGGATCGTATCCAAACCCGTGGGAGCCGCGTTGGAGGAAGCCGATGCGGCCTTCGCAGGTTCCCGAGAAGCATCTCGAGCCTAGGGAGTGCGCGACCGGCGTGACCGGCGTGACCGGCGTGACCGGCGTCAGGGCGAGCACGCAGCGGAAGCGGGCGCTCCGACGTTCGGCGGGGAATTCGGCGAGCGCGCGGAGGAGTTTCGCGTTGTTGGCGCCGTCGGGGGCATTTCCATCGAGGCCGAATTCGGGTGATGCGAATCGGGCTGACTGAACACCGGGCGCGCCGTCGAGGGCGTCGACTTCAAGGCCTGAGTCGTCGGCGAGGACGAACCACGGGCCATTCGTGAGGTCAAGGCCCGGCGGTTGAGCGTCGATCAGCCACCGCGCGAGCGACTCGGACTTCAGCCGGGCGTTGGTCTCGAACGTGTCCCCGGTTTCTGCGACGGCAGGCGCGGATGGGAAATCGCGGAGTGTCCGGTAGGCGAAACGGTCCCCAAGGACGGCTTGGATTTCTTCGACCTTGTGGGCGTTCCGGGTCGCGATGACGAGTTGGGCGGTCACTTCCAGGGGATGCGAAACGAGGCGAACAAGCCGTGTGCCGTATAGTCCGCGGCGCCACCAAGGGTCGGCTCGAAGTACTGGAAGAAGCCGTATTCGAGTCGAAGGAGCCGGTCGTGTTTCATGCGGCGCGAGAAGCCGGCGGTGAGGGCGTGTCGGGTGTATTCGATGCCGAGCGGAAGCCCGGAGTCCTGATTGTCCTGTGAATAGTCGGCGCTGCCGTAGAGGTAGGTGGCGAGGAGGTCGGTTTTCTCGTCGAGGATGTAGGTGGCGGATGTGAGAAAATTCCAGGTGTCGCCGCGGTACGGGACCGTCTCGAATCCGTTGTCCGAACTGGAACGGGTGCGGCTGGTGGTCCAGCCGATGGTGGGGGAGAGGAGGAAGCGGGCCCAGGGCGTGAAGACGAAACCGGCGCTGACGGTCTGGGCGTCGTATTCGCCGGCGTTCACGCGGCCGCCCGGGTAGGGGGCGGGTGGATCGAAGAACCCCGTTTCCTCCCATCCGTCGGTGGTGGTTTCGTAGTCGGTGGAGCTGATCGT
>JBBQIU010000546.1:0-3534 GCA_038325245.1 Verrucomicrobiota bacterium | reverse complement strand
TCGAAGAAGGCGAAGCGGGTCTCGCCTACTTCGATTCCGGGCATGGGAAGATTGGCGCCGCCGTGGGGGAACTCGAAGTCGGGGTCGAGAGCGCCGTCTGGGTGGCCGATGGCGAAGCGGCAGCGCGGACTATCCAGCACGAAGTCCGTCGGACGCGTGTCGGTTCCGGCGAAGCACGCCCCTGCCCAGGCAAACGCGAAGGAAGTGACGTCGGCGTCGTCCAGAAACACGCGGCCGGTTTCGTCGAACCGGAGCATCTGGCCGGCGGGAACCGGGCCGGTGAAGCCGACGCCATGGCCTTCATCGCGATTCACGACATAGGGTCCGAGGGTGAGGTTTTCCTTGCCGACGACGCGCCCCTGCAGGGAGGCGCGCTCGAAGCCGCGACGGAGCACGCTGAACCGTTCGCCGTCGCGGCGGCCGATGGAATCGGTCTCGACCCGTTCGAGCGGATTCTCCTCGACGCCAAGCCATTCACGGGCGGGTTCGAGGTTGGAACGGAGGCGGAAGCGGTCCTTCACCTCGGCGACGTGCAGGAACCGATCCGCGCTGTTGAGCATACGGTCGAGAGCCACGTCCATATCGAGGGCGTTGGCGGCTCCCGCGAGGACGGCGCGCACCGAGCCATTGCCACGCGCATGACGACGGCAGATCTCGGCCACCCTCTGGCGCACGCCGTCGAGAAGGCGATCGGTGGACAGGAGTGCGGTGACTTCGCTTTGGAGCGTTTGGCTGGCGGCGGCGAGGTTGGGGCTTCCGCCGGCGGGGACGGGTGGTGGGGCGAAGAGCGGGAGGCGGGGTTTGGGGTTGGCGACGCTCCAGATTTCGCAAAGGGCCTCGGCGGCTTCGTCGCGGTCGGCGGGGTTGGCGGCCTGGGCCAAGGTCTGAAGAGCCTCGCGGGCGCGGGTAAAACGGGCGAAGAGCACGGCGAACTCGGACCTGGGGATGCCGTGGCGCGCGGCGATCCGCCAGAGGTCACGGGCCTCGTCCGCGTCGTCGAGTCGGTGGGAGCGACGAATGGCGGCTAGATCGGCGGATTGGACGTCCAGATCACGGGCGAGGGCGACGGTGACTTCGCCGAGTTGCTTGCCGGGGAGTGCGGCCTCGAGGTGGGCCGGGAAGCGTCCGAGAATTCGCTGGGCGCGGCCGTTCATTGGGACTCCCCATCGTCGAGGGTCACACGGCGGACCCACAACCGCTCGAGTCCACCGAGGGCGAGTTGCACGTCCCGCTGGTGGATGCGGACGCCGGCGTCGCTGTACTCGGCCTGGTAGTGGATATCGAGGACGTTGTAGTTTTCTGAGGCCTTGAGGAGGCCTTTGAGCGCATCCCGGGTCACCGCGGCGCCTTCGAAATGCGCCAAGCCATCGCGAATCTCCTCCTCGACCTGGGCCTTGGCCGTGGCGCGGGCGGTGACGGGATCTCCGAGCAACCCGGCGCCTTTGAGAGTGATGGACACCGTGAGATCCAACATGACGAGCACGCCTCCGACACTGACTTCGATGTGACCCGACACGGGACGGACGCCGGGGTTGTCGGGCACGAGGTTTTTCCTTTTGTGCGAGACGTCGTTCTGCGGCCAGAGTTCCAGGACCACGTCGAGGACCCCTTCGAGGGCCACTAGCTGGCTGACGAGGCGGTTATAGACGAGGATTTCGCCGATACCCGCTTCGGCGAGGAAGGCTTCGATGACTTTTCTGGCGGCAGATTCGAGGTCGGCTCGTTCCTGTGGCGTCAAGGAGAGCATCGCCGGCGCGACCTGGGCCTTTACGTCGACGGGAAGGAAGAGGTCCTTCGGGGATGAGACGCCGATGGTGGCGGGGGCGTCGCCTTCATCGGGGACAATTCCCGAGCCCGGGGCGGCGGAGCCGGTGGGGCGCGGGGCGTCGATGTTGTGCAGGATCCGCACGCCCACGGGGCGGACTTCCTCGATGAGGCTGACGACGCGTTCGACGGTGCGTTGCTTCTCGTCGTCGGCCATGGCGGGGAGGGCGACGTTGAGCTTGACCACGCCGGGGTGGGCGAGGGGATCTTCACTGATTCGGACGTCCTTTTCGCGGAGGCCAGGGATGGTGGTGAGGGCGGCGAGGACGGCGCCCGTCGTGGCCCGGCCGGCGCCTTCCAGGCCCCGACGCGCCCGGCTCCGGAGGGCAGCATCCGTCTCGTCATCGCCGGCGAAGCGTGTAGGCAGGGGATTCGAGACTGACTCGACACCAAGGATGGGACGGTGGATGGCCTGGATGGTGTCGGCGGCCACGACGCCGATGGCGCCCGAGGTGTCCGCCTGGACGGGAGCCTCGACGCTCAAATTGCCTCGCCGGAGATTCTGGTCCTCGGTGGTTTGGAAGGCGACGGCGGGTGGTTCGACGGTGGAAAGCCGGGTTCCCGCGGGGATGAAGATATCGGCGGGGGAGGGGGTGGATCTTCCGAAGATCACGACGCCGCTGGCGTATGTTGTCTGTCGCCGGGATATGCCGACCAGCCTGCAAAGCTGCTCGAGGTCGCGACCGGACGCGGTGTCGAGGAAGGCCGACTCGTACACGGCCTCCAGTTGGCGGGAGAGCACGGCGTACTCGCGGGCGAAGCTTTCGGCCAGGAGACGGATGATGCTTCCCGGATTGCGATCCGTGAGAGGAGAGACCGGGCCTCCCTCGGTCAGGGATTCGAAGTTGGCGTAGAAGACGGTTCCCTCGTCGGGCCACACGGCGCCGGCGGCGGGGGCGCCCTGAGGGTTGGCCAGCCACACCACGCCGAGGTCGGTGTCCGGGCGGTAGTCCGTGCCAGGAGTGAAACGGCGGAATGCGCCGTCAGCCTGGCCAAAAACGCGCACGGTGGTTGGAACGAGGGCCCCGGGTCCGATGAGACGGAATGGAGCCTCCTCGGGGAGGAAGCGGAACTGTTGTCGAACGATGCCCCCGGTCAACGACGTGAGCAGGTCATCGACGAACTGGGCGTAGGGTTCTGCGGCGTAGCTCATACCGAGACCTGCAACGAGAAGGGGACGACGAGATTGAGGGGCGCCTGTTCACCGATCACGCGAAGCCGCAATTCGATGCGGACGGTGTCGCGGGGGGGTTCGTGTTCGGCGCGGACGGAGACGGCGAGCACGCGTTCGACGCGTGGCTCGTCCCGAAGCGCCTGCAGGATATAGAGCTTGATGAGGTCGCGGGTGCGATCGACGTTGGGTTCGCCGATCAACTCGTGGTGGCGCGAGCCGTAACCGGGGTGCCCGAGCGCCTTCAGTTCGCCCTTTCGGGTCTTGAGGCGATTGGCGATCGCCTGGGTGAGATTCTCGATGCCCTCGATCGCGGCGAGGTCGCGCTCACGACGGGTGCTCTTCGAGGACCTCACCGTCGCGAGGTCGGCATCCTCGTAAAATCCTCCGTGCTGACGGTAGTCGAGCCGCAGGTCACGGCCCATCAGCTGTTCAATCTTGTTGAGGTCGCGTCGTGGCATGAAGTGAAGGAGAGGTGGTTAACGACAGATGGCCACGGTGCAACCGGGGTCGACGACGACACGCGCGGCGGCTGGGAA
>JBBQIU010000545.1:0-3535 GCA_038325245.1 Verrucomicrobiota bacterium | reverse complement strand
ACGGGTTCGTAGCTGAAGAGGACTTCGTAACCGAGTTCCTTGCAGGCCTCGAAGTAGGGGCTGGCCTCGGCGGCGTCGCGGTTGGGGGCGCCGAGGTGAAGGATCTCATTCTGCCCATCCTTCATTCGGGTCAGGTAATCGGTGAGGGAGGTGGTCTGTCCGCGGGGCGTCATGGAAGATTCGAAACGCAGGAGCTTTGCGAGCGATTCGCGGTGTTCGAAATCGGTGATGGCCCCTTCCTTGAGGAAACGCCCGTGGGCCGCGTAGATCTTGGCATAGGTCTCCGGTTCCTTTTCCGAGAGTTCGGCGAGAAACTTCAGGAAGCGGCCCGTGAGCACGCGGTTGAGTTTCTTCATCAGCGCGCTGTCCTGCATGGTCTCGCGCGAGATGTTCAAAGGGAGGTCTTCGGAATCGACGACGCCCTTTAGGAATCGCAGCCATTCGGGGAAGAGTTCCTTTGACTTGGCCTGGATGTGGATCTTGCGGCAATGGAGGTTGACCTCGGATTCCGCCTTGCCGATGCCCATGGTTTCGAGGTTGCGGGAGGGGACAAAGAGCAGCGCCTGCAAGGCCAGGGGGGCGTCGATGGTGAAGTGGAGTCGGGCGAGGGGGGGGGCGGGGTCGTGCCCCATGAACTCGTAGAACTCCTTGTACTCCTCCTCCTTGATCTCGGATTTGGAGCGGGTCCAGATGGCTTGGACGGCGTTGATCGGGGCGTCGTTGAGCTTGATGGGGAACGGGACGAAGTTGGAGTACCGCTTGACGGTGCTCTGGATCTGCCAGTTCTCGGAGAAGTCCTTCGCATCCTCCTTGAGGTGAAGAACGATGCGGGTTCCCCGCGGGAGGTCTGCGGCGGGTTCGATCTCGTAACCGCCGGCGCCGTCCGAAGTCCAGAGCCAGCCGGGTTCGTCCGGTTGATTCGAACGGGAGAAGACCTCGACCTTCGTGGCCACCATGAAGGCCGAATAGAATCCGACACCGAACTGGCCGATCAGGTTGACCGCGGGCTTGTCCTTGGCGTCGGCGAGCTTTTGCAGAAAGGCCTTCGATCCCGAGTGGGCGATGGTGCCCAGATTCTCAACCAGTTCATCCCGGCTCATCCCGATGCCGGAATCGGCGATCACCAGAGTTCGCGCCGCATTGTCGGCGGTGAGTTGGATCTCCAAGGGCAGTTCCGGCTGAAGGATCGGCTGCCCCGAGGATTGGAGGAAGCGCAGTTTCTCGAGCGCATCGGCGGCATTGGAGATCAGTTCCCGGAGGAAGATCTCTTTGTCCGTGTAAAGGCTGTGAATGACAATATCCAGGACGCGCTGGATCTCGGCTTGAAAGACGTGGTGCTGCTTCTGACTCATGGGCGTTGTTCAGTAAAAAAAGTGAGCCGCCGGGTCAAGTGGCGGCGAGGGGGGAAAGTGGGCGGTGACGGTCCGCTACGGTTCGGAGTCGGGACTTCGCCGCGCGGGTGGGTTTCCTTCGGTTCGGGTCACTTCAGGGCGTGGTCCGAGACGGCGACGCCTTTCTTGTAGCCGTTGAAGCCGAACATGGTTGGGCGGAAGTCACCGATCGGCGTGACGTCGGCTTTTTCGGGCACGGGGAGGCCGGTGAGATCAAAGCAGGCATTGATGGCGAAGCGGCGCAGGTCCTCGCTGGCGAAATCGATCGACGCACCGATGGTTGAACAGAGGATGCGGGACGTCTTGCCACTCTCGCTCTTGACGTCGCGCAGCCAGGCCAGGGGCATGATCGCCTTCTTCAGTTGCGGAGCGTCGTCCGGTTTCATCCCGACGAGGGTGACACCCCAGAGCAGGACCTTGGCGTCGGAGGGGAAGTCCTCGTTCACCCCATAGACATCCGTCGGGCCGAAGACATCGTGGACGGACTTGAGAATGGGATGTTTCCGGTTTTGACCGTCGACGAGGGCGCGGGTGGCTTCCTTGCCATGGTCGCCATGATGGTAGGTCCAGGTTTCGCCGACGGTCACCCCGCCGAAACCGCCACCTGCCGCCGCGAAGCCGTACTTGGCGTAGGGGCTCTGCTTGTTGCGGGTGTAGTGAAAAGCATGCGTCGCGGTCCGGATCACGATCATCGGTTTTCCCGAATCGAGGTAGTCGACGAAATGCTTCATGTCCGCGTCGGGAAGTTCCCGGAAGCGGAAGGAATTGATGACGAGATCGGCGCCCGGAAGGTGGTGCATTCCGGGGACGTTGGTTTGGTTGTTGGGATTGATGGTGCCGTCGGCGTCCTGGCTGAAGAGCACCGTGCAGCGGAAGCCGTGGCGCTGGCTGAGAATCTTTCCGAGGGCCGGCATGGCTTCCTCCGACCGGTATTCCTCGTCCCCGCTCAGGAGGACGACGTGTTTGCCGTTCGCCGTTCCGGCGGGTGGATCGTAGATCACCCACGGGTCGGCGGAGACGGCGAGTGTGGAGGCGATCAGGCCGAGGAGCAGAGCCAGGGGCTTCATGCGCGAAGCATGCCCAAGCAGGGGCGGGACGACAACCCCTCACGCTAGAACCGGCCCAGGATCCGGCGCGGACGCAGGTAGCCGTCGTACACCCAATCGCCGATGTTGGCGCCCGCTTCAAGACCGCCAAGGTTGGCGGACATGAAGTGGATGCCGCCGTAGATACGGCTCATGCCTGCCTCCTCGGCGGCTTCGGAGAAGCTCGGAAAGCTGCGGACCACACCAGGAAGGAAGTCCGAGCCGGACGTGAAGGGAATTTCGTCAGTCCCGAAGAAGCGGGCCAGGAGTCGCGAGGCGGCGCCACTGAAGGTGCTGTGTCCGGAGGTATGCTCCGGGAAGGGCGGCGTCACGATCAGCGGGGTCCACGAGAGGTCTACGACCGTAGCGTCGTTGCCATCGATATCGCCCGCGCGGATGGCGGAAATGGGTCGCCACCAGTTATACGCAAACTTGGCGTCCCACGAGCAGATCGCCGCGTCGGCGAGGGCGAGGTTCAAGAGCGCCAGAAGGCGGGCGTTCTGTTCAATGGACAATCCCCGCGCCCGGGCCATGTCGGTCGCGATGTGGTTCCAGTGTCCGGGCGGGGTTTCCGTGCCGGCGCCGTCCGCCCAGAACAGCGCGATCTCGGACTGGTCGGCGGTGCGCACAGCGCTGCCGACACCTCCGATTTCCTTGGTGAGATTGAAATCCTCAGCCCAAGCAGCGCTGTTGAGTGTTGGCGGACTTGGGGCGCGGAACTGGTTCGGACTGAGCATGGCGAAGGGCGTGAGATAGCTCCACTGGGACAGGAGGTAGGGCGCGAACGCCGGCGGGGTGGAGACCCAATCTCCGGGACCCGTCGAGGGCGGCGGCATGACGACAACCGTCGCCCCGTCATGGGCGCGATTGCTGAGGATGATCTTGCCACAACGTTTCCCCCAATTGATGCCGCCGGTTTTTCGAATGCCATTGGGAATGCCCGCGAGGATCGATTGATGGAGGGACTCGAAGCGGGCGCTCTGGATGGGATACAGGGCGGAGAGTGCCTCGTAGGCAGCCGCGCTGGCGGCGGCTTCCACGGACGCGGTGGTCGGGGCG
>JBBQIU010000544.1:0-3542 GCA_038325245.1 Verrucomicrobiota bacterium | reverse complement strand
CCTGACCTTTACGTTCCAGCAGAACCACGGCGGGGATAACTCGGACGACAATCAGAACCACAATCTGGGCCGGTGGCGGATCAGTGTGACGGAGGCGACAAACGCGATGGCGGATCCGGTGCCGGCGGCGGTGCGCGAGATCCTGGCGGTTCCGAGGGAAGACCGCTCGCCGCAGCAGGTGGCAAGGGTGTTCGCGTATTGGCGAACGACGGTTCCCGGGTTCAAGGACATCAACGATCGGATCGAGCAATTGTGGAGTCGGTGGCCCGAGGGAAGCCCCACCCTGACGCTGGTGTCGCGAGAGGGGAGAATGGCCGGCGACGAAGCGCGCGAGACGCGGTTGTTGCGGCGCGGCGACTGGCTGAAGCCTGGGGACCCGGTTCAGGCCGGCGTGCCGTCCTTTCTTCATCCCGTGGAACCGGGTGCGGAGGGTTCACGTATGACCTTCGCGAAGTGGCTGGTGGACCGGCGATCGCCGACGACGGCGAGGGCCGTGGTGAACCGGATCTGGCAGCAGTACTTTGGAATCGGGTTGGTCGAGACGAGTGAGGATCTGGGAACCCAGGCTCCGGCGCCGTCCCATCCCGAATTGCTCGATTGGCTCGCGGTGGAACTGATGGAACCGACGATGAAGACCGGTCGCGTCGTGGGACCTCCGTGGTCCTTGAAACGGATGCATCGCCTGATCGTGGGAAGCGCCACGTACAAGCAGTCTTCCCGGGTGACGCCCGAGTTGTTGAGGAAGGATCCCTACAACCGATGGCTGGCGAGAGGGGCTCGCCTGCGTGTGGAAGCGGAAGTGGTTCGGGACACGGCGCTGGCCGTGAGCGGGCTGCTCAATCTCACCGTCGGCGGTCAGCCGGCCAATCCTCCGGCGCCTGAATTCCTGTTCCGTCCGCCTGCGAGTTATGGACCCAAGGTGTGGAACGAGGACACGGGACCGAACCGTTACCGGCGCGGGCTTTACACGTTTCGGTTCCGGTCCGTGCCCTATCCGGTTCTGCAGGCCTTCGATGCCCCGAACGGCGATTTCTCGTGCGTGCGGCGGACGCGGTCGAACACGCCGTTGCAGGCGCTGGCTTCGTTGAACGAGGTCCTGTTCATGGAGGCGGCCCAGGGGTTGGCTCGAAGGGTGTTGGAGGCGCCGGGCCTGTCGGATTCCGAGCGCGTGGAATCGGCGTTCCGGCACGTCCTGAGCCGGCGCCCGACGGACGAGGAGCGAACGGAGTTGTTGGGCATGTTGGAGCGCCAGCGCCGTCGGATTTCAGAGGGCTGGGTCAACCCGCAGGAACTGGCGACGGGAAAGCCTGGTGTGCCGAAGGAATTGCCCGCGGGCGTGACGCCAACCCAGTTGGCGGCGTACACGGCGCTGAGTCGCGTGCTGCTGAACTTGGATGAAACCATCGTGAGGGAATAGCCATGAACTGTCAGACACACCGATTTCAGGGACAGGATCCGCGGGCGGTCACCCGGCGTTGGTTTTTTCACCAATGCGGCGTCGGGTTGGGGGCCATCGCGCTTGGGCAGATGTTGAAAGAGAACGGCTATGCGGCGGTGGCGGGAAATCCGTCAATGCCCCCCGGGGCGCATCACGCACCGAAAGCCAAACGGGTGATCTACCTCTTCATGGCCGGGGCGCCGAGTCACCTGGAGATGTTCGACAACAAGCCAGCCCTCGCCAAATTCGACGGCACGCTCCCTCCGCCCGAACTGCTGAAGGGCTATCGGGCGGCCTTCATCAATCCGCAGAGCAAGCTGCTCGGACCGAAGTTCAAATTCGCGAGGCACGGGCAATGCGGCGCGGAGGTCTCGGAGTTACTTCCGCATCTCGCGGGCGTGGTCGATGACATCGCCATCGTGCGGGGGATGGTGACGGATGCGTTCAATCACGCGCCTGGCCAGATGCAGATGAGCACGGGCTCCCAGATATTCGGACGCCCGAGTTTCGGCGCCTGGACGCTGTACGGACTGGGGTCGGAGTCCCGGGATTTGCCGGGGTATGTGGTCTTCAGCACGGGTGCGAAGGGGCCGAGCGGTGGGAATTCGAACTGGGGCTCGGGTTTCCTCCCGACGATGCATTCCGGCGTGCAATTCCGGGCGGGCAGCGATCCGGTCCTGTATCTCGCGAATCCGCCGGGGGTGGACGCGGAGATGCAGCGGGACACCATCGAGACGGTGAACACATTGAACCGTTTGCGGCTGGATACCGTGGGGGATCCGGAAATCGCGACGCGGATTGGGTCGTTCGAAATGGCCTATCGGATGCAGACGACGGCGCCCGACGCGATGGACCTGGGACGGGAATCGAAGGAGACGCTGGAACTTTACGGAGCCGAGCCCGGGAAGGCTTCCTTCGCGAATTCGTGTTTGCTGGCCCGGCGGCTGGTGGAACGGGGCGTGCGCTTTGTCCAGATTTTCCACGAAGCCTGGGACCAGCACGGAAACCTCGTGAACGACCTCAAGAAGAACTGCCGCGACACGGACCGGGCCTGCGCGGCGTTGATCCGCGACCTGAAGAGCCGCGGCTTGCTCGAGGACACCCTGGTCATCTGGGGCGGGGAATTTGGCCGGACGCCGATGGTGCAGGGGGGGGATGACGGCCGGGATCATCATCCAAACGCGTTTACGATGTGGATGGCAGGCGGCGGGGTGAAGCCGGGCATCACGCTCGGCGAGACGGACGAACTCGGGTTCAACGTGGTGCGGGACAAGGTCCATGTGCACGACCTCCACGCAACGCTCCTGCACCTGCTGGGATTCGATCACGAAAAGCTGACCTACCGATTCCAGGGCCGTGATTTCCGACTGACGGATGTGCATGGCGATGTGGTGACCAAACTGCTCGCGTGAGCAGGGAAGCAAAGCTGATGGGACCAGGAATCAAGATGTGGCGTCGAAGTTTGGGAGTCGCCGGGTCGATCCTCGCACTGAACCTTTCCTCGGCCGTGGCTGCGGCGACGGAGAAGGGAGTCCACGAAGAACCCCCGCTCATGCTGCATCTGGAAGCCGGGGGAAAGATGCTGCGAGTGGAGATCGACAAGCCCTTTCCAACCGAGTCGCTGATCGGGACGAACTCGGCCGTCCTCCGGATGGGCCCGCATCGCGAGTTCAGCCGCCATGGGCTTCTCTTCCGGTATCCCAGGGAATTTTCGTTCGCGGGGGAGGAGACGGAAAGCGGCCTGGTGACCTGGACCCTTTCGGGCTCGGACGTGACCCTTCTCGTGAACTGGTTTCGGGGTGAATGGGACCATGCCGCCCTGCGCAAATCGGTGTTTCGGGAATTTGAGACGGCGATACGGGTCGAAGGGAAGGACGCGAAGGACCGGCGTTCCAAACGTTCCAAGGCAATGCTGACCTATCGGACGGGTTCGCTGGCCGGGGAGAGCATCGCCTTCGAGGCATTGGGGATCAGAATGGAGCAGTCGGTGTATTCGTTCGCGGGAGCGGAAGGCTCCTTCGTCCTGGTGGTTCAGGATTCCGAGGTCGAAAGCGGACTTCCCAGCGCCGGACGCCTCCGATTAGGGGAGCTGCTGAAGGAGAGC
>JBBQIU010000543.1:0-3543 GCA_038325245.1 Verrucomicrobiota bacterium | reverse complement strand
CCCCCGGGCACCGGCAGCGCGTCGTCGAGGAGCAATCGTCCGAACACCTTATCCACGGCGTTGTGCCGTCCGATATCCTCCCGCAAGGCGAGCATTCGTCCCTCCGAGGCGAAGACCGCCGCCGCATGCAGACCGCCCGTGGCCAGGAATCCTTCCTGTCCGGCCCGGAGCCGTTCAGGAATTCCCTGAAGAAACCGTGCGGAAATACCCGTCCGATCGCGAATCCTCGGGAACTGCCGGCGCACGGCGTCAAGCGTCGCCACCCCGCACAGCCCGCAACTGGAGGAGGCAAAGACGTGACGGGTGAAACGCCCGAGGTCCAACCCGTGGTCC
The DNA here is from genome assembly GCA_038325245.1 of Verrucomicrobiota bacterium. Classification (GTDB taxonomy): domain Bacteria; phylum Verrucomicrobiota; class Verrucomicrobiia; order Limisphaerales; family CAIMTB01; genus CAIMTB01. The sequence goes on along the minus strand of JBBQIU010000543.1, from coordinate 3,210 downwards.
TCTTGGAGAAACACATCGATGACATTTCCTGCGCGGTTACGGGGATGGGGCTTCAACGCCCGGAGAAGGGTCCGGTCATGGAGAATGCCTTCGCTGAGCAGAAACCCCGACACCAGTTCCTCGTCGTGACCGGGTGTGCGCATGACGACCGCGATCGAGCGGGTCTCAACGCGAATCTCGAGCGGTTCCTCCACGGCCACCGAGTCCGCCTCGGACCGGCCTTGCGTTACCCCGGCCCAACGCCTCACCCGACACGGCGCAACCGCCCCCATCGGGACGGGTCCACGCGGTTTCCGCCCGCTCACAGGCGCTCCACACGGACCATGGCGTTGTAGTCCGGAACGCCGCCCACGGGGTCCACCACCCCGCGCGGAATCAGCACATTTCCTTCCGGCCAATGGACTTGAAGGTTGCCCCGGGCGAGGCACACCGGGAAAACGCGGCCTTCCAGGCGGCCGGTATCATTCAGCAGGACCACTCGATCGCCACCGGCAAGATGAAGTTCAGCGGCGTCCTCGGGATGCATGAATACGGCGTCCCTTCCGGCGCCTGTCAAGGGATCGATCTCTTTGTGGATGAGAGTGTTGAATTGCTTTCCACGCCGGGTAGAGACATGGAAAAGCCGAGCCCCGTTCCGCGGGTCTGAGGCGGGCTGGCTTGGGGGCAAGGGCACCACCTTGAAATGCGCCCGGCCATCCGGCGTGGCACATTGTCCGTTTTCGCAAAGCCGTTCGCCCCCCCATTGGATGGCGTCCCCGGTCTTCTTCAGGTGCTGGATGCCCTCGTAGAACGGCACCACGCGTGCAATCTCCTCGCGGATCGCCTCGCCCGTTTCGCAACCGAACTGAGCCGCCCGTTCCGGATGCGCGGCGATGGCGACCTCGCGCAGAATCCGCCATTCGGCACGGGCCTCCCCCACTTGCCGTGGCAATTCCGGACTGAACATCACGCGACGCTCCGTGCTCGTCTCGATGCCGCCGCCATCCTGTTCGTAACGCGTCTTGGCGGGCAACAGCAGCACCTCCTCCCCGGGTTCGAGCAACATCTGGTCGGTGACGAGGATGTCCTGGTGGATGCGAAGCGGCACCCGGCTCAAAGCGGCCGCGACGTAGTCGGGCTCGGGCAACGTGCGGAGAAAATTCCCACCGACGCAATAGAACACGTCCAGACGTCCCCGCGCACAGGCCTCCACCATTTCCACCGCGGTGAGTCCGGATCCGTTCGGAATCGGAAACCCATAGGCCGCCTCAAGGGACGCCACGTTTTCCGGCGTGATCGGTTTCCCGCCCGGCAGCGCTGTGGAGTAACACCCCATCTCGGCTCCACCCTGTACCGAGCTATGGCCGCGAATGGGCATCAACCCTGTCTTCGGGCGTCCGAGGTAACCGCGCGCCAGGCCGAGGTTGAGAACCATCGAGACGGCGTCGCCACCCGACGAGTGCTGGGTGATCCCCATGCTCCAGACGAACACCGCATTCCGCGCATTTCTCAGGAGGGCCGCGAATTCCTCGAAATCCGTGACCGAAAGGCCGGAACGCCGCTCTAGTTCCGAAAGGTCCAGCCGATCCAGTTCCGCCGAGAGGTCATCCCAATCCGTCGTGTGCTGCGCCAGGAAAGAGTCGTTTAACCCTCCTCGGTCCCGCAGAATGCGCAGCACTCCATAGAGGAACGCGATGTCGCCCCCCTGCCGGACCGGAAACCACCAGTCCGTGATGGGCGTCCCGAAAACGGCGCTGTCCGGCGAACTGGGAACCCAGTAGCGCCGCATTCCCGGCTCCAGGAAGGGGTTCACCATCGCAATCCGTGTCCCTTCAGCCCGCGCTTCGTGCAGATACTTCATCGCCACGGGTTGGTCGTTGGCGGGATTCGCCCCGAAGAAGACGATCAGGTCGGTCCCGTACCAGTCCCGGTAACTGCAGGTCGAGGCCGCGTAGCCCAAAGCGTGCTTCATCGCCCCGGTGCTGGGCGCGTGACACAGGCGGGCCGCGTTATCGACGTGATTCGTTCCGAGGAATCGCGCCGCCTTTTGCGCCACGTAGTACACCTCGTTGGTCACGCCGCGCGACGTGACGAAAAACGCCACCCTCTTAGGGTCGGCCGCCCTCAGCCGGGCTCCCGCCTTTTGCAGGGCTTCTTCCCAGGAAATCCGGTGGAACCCCCGATCCCCACGGCGACGCAGCATCGGATAGGATAATCGCCCCATTTCCCGGAGATCCGCATTCGAGCGTCCGCGCAAGGCGCTGACGTCCGCGAGCCGTCGGGGATCGAGCGCGGGCATCGTGTTCAAACGCAGCAGGCTGATCCGCGAGAGACACAGGTGAACGCCGTCGATTGTCCAGTCATGGAAGCCCGCGACGCCGAGCGCGCATACGTCGCACACGCCCTGGCTGAGCACCTTCCAGGCGTAGGGCAGGTTCCCGCGATTGTCCCAGGCCGCGCGGAGCATCTCGCGGAAATGGCGGGGTTTGGTTCCGCCCAATCCGAATGGGACGCCATCGTGCCCGCTGCCCTTATCACCCACCACCCGCTGACGCGCCGCGGGAGCGATCTCCGGGGACAGCGTGGCTCCTTTCCGTTCCATTCGGTTTGTTCAGTAAATCATCCCCCCACCGCCCGGTCCCGAATCACATCCCAGACCGGCTCCGGATCATCGAAACGACATGGTTGAGGCTCGTATTGAGCGTCGCCGTGTCCGGGCTCTCCTCGGTCTCCCGCAGAATGGAGTCGAATTCTCCGGCATCGAGCCAGATCCCCGCGCAATTGGGACATTCGTCGATCTGAGTGCGTTTCAACCGGCTGTAGAACCGGCGAAGCATCGCCTGGTCGGGGCACTTCGGACACAGGCGACGCGATTCCAGATCCAAATGAAGCGAGAAATCCCGATGCACACTCCGGATTTCGTAAGCGCCCGTCTCCTCGATGCGTCTCAATTCGAAGTTGTCGAACCAGACGCCACCGCAGCCTCCCTCGCAAACATCCACCACGATGGAACCAGCCTTGCGGCTGGTCAGCTGATTGCCGCATGCGGGGCAGTTCATGGGCGAAGGCTAGCGATGGTTCCTCAGCAATGGCAACGCCGCGCTCACGGCTTCCCAGGAAGCGTCCCTTCCCAGCTCCCTACCCATGAACCGAAGCCGCCCTGGAGGGTTCCGCTCCGTCGGAACCTGCTGAACTCCAGCCCCAACCCAATCCTCGGCGCCGACGGAGCGG